>JAUQWL010000188.1 GCA_030835185.1 Solirubrobacterales bacterium
CGACGGCGCATACCTCGATCTGCTGCCGGGAAGCACTCTCGCAGAGATCAATCTGATGTCCTTTCTCGGATTCCACAGGAGGGGACGCGCAGCGATGCTCGGCCAGATCGCAATGCAGGAGATCCTCTCCCCCGCAGAAGATCGGGCCTGCGGCCAGGCGCTGCGCCGCCTCGGCTTCGGCGACGACGCCTGTGCGTACTTCGACCGGACGGCAGCCGACGCCCGACAGGTGACCTCCTCTGCCGTCTTCGAGATGGCCGAGGGCCAGGCCCGTATCGATCCGGCCCTCGGACGCGACATCATTCTCGGAGCCCGTTCGATGCTCGCCGTCCAGGAGCGGCTGGTGGATCGCATGCTCGACTGCTGGCGCCGTGGCAAGCCCTCCCTGCTCCCGGAGCGGCCAGCCGGCCAATCGGGTTGACGGCCGTCGACTCGCACCCGGATCAACTCCCGGATCGAGCTGACCGCGGCCGGCTCGCACCCGGATCAACCCTCAGATGACGAACAACCAGAGGCCGAGCGAGAGAACCAGGCCGCAAAGGGTGTACACGAGCGAGGCGGTCGCGAGGAACCTCTCCCAGATCCCGTCATAGCGCACGCTCTGGAAGAAGATCAGGCCGACGATGCTCGCCGCGTTGAGCAGGAACGCGCCGATCGCGATCAGCAGGATGACCGCGGAAGTCCCCGATATGCGACCGTTGTCGTCGATCCCGGCGGCGACTGCGAGTAACCCCAGGCCGATGGTGCCGGCGATGCCGACGAAAATGCCGACCAGGTCGCGGCGACGCAACGGCGGGAAGCTCCGTGAGGCAGCGGACCGGTCTTCTTCCGGGTGGTCTCTGGCGGGGGTGTGTTCGATCGCCACCACGTTCCCCTTGAGCCGGGGCCGCCGGGGGCCTCGACCATCAAGGCGGTGATCGGTTCAGCGAAATCGCGTGTCAGACGGTTCCAGAGGTTCTTCTCGCTGTAGCTGCGGCCGCGGCCCTCGGCGTGACCGATCACGACGATCTCATCGGCCGGGAACTCCCGCAGGCCGTCGCCCACGGCGACCGTCGGGTCGCCGTCGCCGATTTCGCCGACAGCCTCGATACCGATCGTTCGAAGCTCGTCAAGTATCCAGTCAAGTCGTTCGCGGGCCTCTGCCGCGGGGCGGTCGAAGTCGGCCATCTCGTGATCGAGGCCGGAATGCGCGAGCGCCGGAGCGATCACGAACACTTCGACCCGTTCGCCGCGGCCGTGAAGGTGGCTGCGCAGCTCGCCGGCGAAATCGCTGCCGCGGAACAACTCGTCGGCGACGACCAGTACCCGGCGTGGCCGGTTTCCGGAGCCGTCGCCGGCCGCCTCCGCGGCCGAGGGTGCCGGTGCCGGAGCTTGCGGATGTTCGGGAGGTCCGCCCACACGTCCCTTATACCCACAGGTGCAGCGACAAAAACAAGCCTCGCCGGTCGCCGGTCCGTATTCGATCGAAGCCGGCGTCGCCTGGTCGAGACCGCGGGGAAGCCGCTCGTTCCCGGAAGCTCAACCTCTAGGATCGACCCCGGATGACTCCGATGGGCGACGAGGAAATCGAGAAGTGGCTGACCGCAGTCAGACCGGTCGCGCCGACCACCCCGGGAGAAGTGACCCTGCTCTGCGCCGATGTCGAAGCTTCCGGCCTCGACCTGAACCGCGTCCGCATCTGGGTCGAGGACATGGGCGGGTGGGGATTTTTCGACGGAGTGGAAACCCCATACTTCGAGATACCCGAGACGAAGGCCCCGGCCTACGACCCCGAAGCGATGAGCAAAGCTGAATACGACCGGATCACGGCTCGATCACGGGAAACCACGGACTGAAGGTGTCCAGCAGGCCGAAAAGCCCGGTCAGGGCCGAGGTATCCGGATCCCCGCGGACGGCTCCCGAGGAGATCGCCTCGTCGAGGTCGAGTCCGCCGGAGACGATCCGGTCGAGCGTGCGCCGGTCGAGCGTGATCGTGGCGTCCGGATCAGCCGCACTGCGGTCTACCGTGTGGCTGAGCGCGCCGTTCTCCAGGCGCAGCCAGGCGATCTGGTCGGTGCCGTCGAATACCAGGTTCAGGGTGATCTCCCGTCCGGCAGCCCGCGGTCCGTCCAGCCTGACCGCCAGGTAGTTGAAGAGCATCGAGAGGGTCAGGGCCGGAATCGTGTCCGGACTGGCCGATTCGGAGGCGATCGGCAGGGCGGGCGTCCCGAAACGGAGTTCCTGTGCGCCGGTCAGGTAGGCATTCCTCCAGGTCGACGACTCTGCCTGATAGGCAAGCTGCTCCATCGCGTCCGCAGCGAGTTCACGCGCATCCCGGTTCGAGGGATCCGCGAATACCACGTGTTTCATCACCTCGGCCACCCAGCGGTACTCGCCGCGCTCGAAGCATCCCCGGGCCTTTTCTGTGACCGAATCCGCGCCGCCCATGTACTCGACATACTTGTCGGCGACCTCGACCGGTGGCAGGGCGTCGAGGTTCGCCGGGTTGCCGTCGTACCAGCCGAGATAGCGCGTGTACGTGGCCTTGACGTTGTGGCTGATCGTCCCGTAATAGTCACGGATCGCCCAGTGGCGGGCCAGCGACTCGGGCAGACGGATCTCTGCGGCGATCTCGTTCGGCGTCTGGCCGTGGTTGGCGAGCCGCAGGGTCTGGTCGTTGATGTACCGGTAGGCGTCGCGGCCTTTGCCCAGCATCTCGACGATGCGCTCCCGCCCCCAGGACGGCCAGTGATGCATGCCGTACATGACCTCGGCTTCGCCTCCCCAGCGTTCGATCGTCTCGTTCAGGTACATCGACCAGGCCTGCGGGTCCCGAACCTGGGCGCCTCGGATCGGATAGGTGTTGTGCATCGTGTGAACGCAGTTCTCGGCCGCGGTCAAGGCCTTCAGTTCCTTGATGTACCAGTGCATTTCGGCCGGCGCCTCGGTATCGGGGGTCGGCATGAACTCGAAGGTCAGGCCGTCGAGCGTCATGCGCTGCCCGTCTTCGGCGATCTCGTCGGTCGGGTTGATCAGCGTGACCGTGCCCAGCGAGATCCCCGTCCCGAGTCCGGTTCCGACCGTTCCCCGGTCGTCAGGCGCCAGCAGCGGCCCGAACTGGTACATCGAGCGCCGGGTCATCGCGTTTCCGGCCATTACGTTCTCCGAGACCGCAGCCTCGACGAAGCCTTCGGGTGCGATCACCCTGACCCTGCCGGCGGTGACGTCGGCTTCGTCGATCACCCCGCGCACCCCGCCGTAGTGATCGATATGGCTGTGGGAATGGATCACCGCGACCACCCGCCTCTCCGGGCGGTGTTCGAAGTACAGGTCGAGCGCAGCCCTGGCGGTTTCCGCCGAGATCAGGGGATCGACCACGATCACCCCCGAGTCGCCTTCGATCACGGTCAGGTTCGAGATGTCATACCCGCGCACCTGGTAGATCCGTTCGCAGACCTTGAAGAGACCACCCTTCGCGATCAGCCGGGCCTGACGCCACAGGCTGGGATTGACCGTGCCGGGAGCCTCTTCACGACCCTCGACGAAATCGAGCCGGGCCGGATCGAAGACGAAATCGCCGTTCGGCTTGAGCACCGGGCCCTCGGGCAGCGGGGCGATGAAGCCCCGGCCGGCCTCGTCGAAATCGCGCCGATCCTCAAATGGCAGCTCGTTCAGCAGGGCGCGATTCGAGTCGGCGGTAAACCGGCTTGCCGGCTTTCGTTCGGTCATCCTTCCTCCGTTCCGGTTTCCGGTTTCGTCACCTGCA
>JAUQWL010000189.1 GCA_030835185.1 Solirubrobacterales bacterium
GGCCGACTCGGTCGGCCGCTTCTTCATGGTCGCCAACGGGCCGGAACGCGATGCCGGCGTCAAGCAGGCGCTTTCGTCTTTCCCTAATGCGACCGTCACCGAAGGCCGCGCCGGCGACGGCTTCTACGAAGCGGTCATCAGTTCCCTGATGGCCTGACTGCTTCGCACCAGACGTACCGTCTCTAACCCGGTATTAACTTCAATCGGGAGAATCGGGATATGAGAGTTCTCGTGGTCGAAGACCAACCGAAGATGGCCCGCCTGCTTTGCGCCGGCCTTGAGTCCGAAGGTCTTGCCACCGACCACACGGACAACGGGGAGGACGCGGTGTGGATGGCCGGTTCGGCCGCGTACGATGCGATCGTCCTCGACGTGATGCTTCCCGGCATCGACGGGTTCGAGACCTGCGCGCGCATGCGTGCGTCAGACGTCCGGGCGCCGGTCCTGATGCTGACCGCGAGGGACGCCGTGGACGACCGCGTCGCCGGGCTGGACGGAGGCGCGGACGACTATCTCACGAAGCCTTTCGCTTTTCCTGAACTCTTCGCGAGGGTTCGTGCTCTGGCACGGCGAGGACCGGTCGAGCGGCCCGTCGTGCTCGAGGTCGGGGACTTGAAGCTGGACCCGGCCCGTCAACGAGTCTGGCGCGGGAATACGGAGATCACGCTGACGGCCAAGGAGTTCGCGATCCTCCAGGTGTTCATGTCTCGTCCAGGGGAGGTACTCAGCCGGTACCAGCTGCTCGAACGGGCGTGGGATATCGCCTACGAAAACCGCTCGAACATAATCAACGTCTACATCAACTATCTGCGCAAGAAGATCGACGCTCCGTTCGGGACCGACTCGATCGAGACGATCCGCGGGGTCGGTTACCGCATGAAAGAGCGGCCCTGAGCTTGGAACGGGTGCCGATCCGCCTGCGATTGGCGGCGGGATTCGCCGCCGGCCTGGCCGTCGTGCTGGCCCTGGCCGGCGGTTTCGTCTACGTCGAGGTTGCCAGGAATCTCAGCGAAGCGCTTGATGCGAATCTGGCCGCGCGGGCAGACGACGCCCGAGCGCTGGTCGACAGTTCCAGCCAGGGGGATGCCCGTCTCAAAGAGCTCGGTAGCGAGAACGAAGGTGAAGCGTTCATCCAGGTCATGCGCGCGGACGGATCGATCGTCGGATCGACTCTTCCCGGTGGCTACGAGGTTCTGAGCCGCGATCAGATCGCCGAAGCCACGCGTGAAGACTCGACGGTGGATGGTGTCCAGATTCCCGAAAGCGATGACGATTACCGGGTACTGGCGATCCCTACCGAACGCGACAACGGTCCAGCGGTGGTTGTGGTCGGCGCGACCACCGCCGACATGGAAGAAACGTTGTCCGGTCTCCGTCGCACCCTCGCCCTGGGGGCCCCGCTGTGTCTGCTCCTGGCGTCGTTGATTGGATACGTGCTGGGGTCGCGTGCTTTGCGGCCTGTCGAAGCGATCAGGTTGCGGGCACGCGAGATCACCCTGGAAAGCGCGGGGGAACGGCTGCCGAGGCCGGCCGCGGACGACGAGCTCCGCAGGTTGGCCGACACGCTGAACGAAATGCTCGATCGAGTCGAAACGGCGCTTCGGCGAGAGCGCACTTTCGTCTCGGATGCCAGCCACGAACTGCGTACACCGCTCGCGATCCTCAAGTCCGAGATCGAACTCATCCAGCGTACCGGCGGATCAAAAGCAGACCTGCAGTCCGCTCTCGATTCGGCAGCTGAGGAAATCGATCACCTCGTGCTTCTCGCCGAAAACCTTCTGGTCATAGCTCGTGCCGACCGCGGCTCCCTGCCGCTCCGGATGGAAGAGGTCGCCCCGGAGTCGGTGATCCAGCGGGTTGCCTCCCGGTTCGAGAGACTTGTGGCTGATGCCGGACGGACCCTGAGCCTCGAGGTCGGAGCGGTAGGGATTCACCGTCTGGACCCTCTGCGGATCGATCAGGCAATGGCGAATCTCACTGAGAACGCCCTGACCCACGGGCGCGGCGACATCACCCTGGGAGCGAGGACGACAGAGCAGACCCTGGAGCTCTTCGTCCGCGATCAGGGCCCCGGGTTCCCGGCCGACTTCCGCAGGCACGCCTTCGAACGTTTCTCCCGGGCGGATCCGGGCCGAACCGATGCCGGCACGGGCCTCGGACTCGCGATCGTCCGGGCGATCGCTGACGCGCATGGAGGGCGGGTCGGAATCGACCACACCGCCTCGGGGGACACCGAGGTTTCGCTCTTCATCCCGATCTGACCGTTGCTGAACGCAATTTCGAGGTTCGGCTTTCATTCCTGGCAGTCATCACCGGGGTTGAGTCTCGCCAGAAGGCCAAACCTGGCTTCGACAGTCACGGTCGCGGGTCGGCCGGCACTTACCCCCGTCCGTCAGCACCAGGAGAAACCTGGTGATCCGTGCGGAGAGCCTGCGCCGCGTGGTCGCCCGTCCGGGGACCGAAGGTCAGGTAAGCGATCGACATTGCGACCGCGACCGTCATGGGCCAGGGCAGTCGCTCTTTCAGGTCTCTTCCACGGCGGGCCCGGTCAGCCGGGGCCGGCTCCGGTGAGCGCTGTCGAGCACCGGCCGCTCTACAAGGTGCCAGCTCAGATTGGCGAAAAGCAGGGCGATCGGAAAGGCGACGGCCATCGCCCCTGCGGCCGAGAGGGGGAGCACATCGTGAGCCCGTAGCCAGACCAGAACCGGAACATGCCACAGGTAGAAGCCGTAGGTGACCGTTCCCATGTTGACCAGCGGACCGCTTCCCAGCCACCCGGTTCCCCGAGAGCCGAGCCACGCAGCACCGATTACGCAGGCGAATCCGGTCGCGGCGAGCAGATCACCGGCCGCAGCCGGCTGGAGTGCGGGTCCACCGTTCCCGACGATCCCATGAAGGACGCTGTTGATGACAATCAGAGCCGCCCCTGCGGTCACAAGGGCCAACCCTTGGCGGGGTTGATACGGCCGGCCGTGGACCCACACCGCGGCGAGCATCCCGACTGCGAAGTAGGGGAGTACTGCCGGGAGCAGCTTTGTCCAGACAAGCGCGGAACCGATCGGACCGGTCACGTTCCAGACGATGCCGAGCGCGATCATTGCCAGCGGCACTCCGATCAGCCCCAGTCGGCCCCTGCCCCTGAGTGCCAGCCATCCGAGTAGAGGCAGGATCGCGTAATAGGTGGCTTCGATCGCAATCGTCCAGGTCGGCGGGTCCAGTTTCATCACGGTCCCCGGCGTGAAGTTCTGCCCGAAAAACGCGAAAAGGTAGAGGTTGCCGAGGTCAGGCAGCCTCAGCCCGGGTGCTCCGGCGAGAGGCCAGAGCAGCAGGATCGAACCGGCTGTCGCCACGTAGTAGGCAGGCACGATTCTCGCAATTCTCCGAACGGCGAAAGTGCCGGGGGGAGCGAGCGGACGCTCGTCGAGGCGAGTCGCCACCCACGGTCTGAAAAGTACGAAACCGGAGAGCACGAAAAACAGGACCCATCCCACCCGCAGTTCATGCAGCAGGATCGTGCCGGGCGCGGCGGGCATCGCCGAAAAGACGGTCGGCAACGTATAGAGCCAGCAATGAAAAGCGAAGACCCCGACCGCCGCGAGCCCGCGAATTCCGTCGAGGGAGCTGTTGCGTTCCCGGCTCACTCATCCATCGTGCGCTCTCCGGGTTAGAGGCTGGTGAAAGGCAGGTGGGACGCTCCGATCGACGGCTTCAGTGCTTTAACCCCCTTCCAATCGAGGCTCAGCACACTCTGGGCATGATTGAGCGAGCCGGCCGAGAATCAGCTTCGAATCCGACCTGGTCGGTCCGGTCGGGGGGATCGACGGGCTTCGTGGCCGAATGCGACGCGGCAAGTACTCAGGGCAGGGGACGCCGTCGCAACGAGGACGCCTGCCTCGTCGCCCTGCCCCGGCTTGCGGTGGCCGATGGCGTCGGCGGAGAGCGGTCCGGTCACTTCGCAGCGGGATTGGCGATCGCTGCGCTTGCGAGCCAGCCTGGCGGCGATCCCCGGTCGGAACTCCGCCACGCTTTCATCGAAGCCCAGGCCGCAGTTCTTTCGCTCGCATCCGACGGGAAACACGCCGGGGCGGCGACCACGATGACCGCCGGACGGTTCGTCCCGGGCGGCATCTGGGTGGCGCACATCGGTGACAGTCGAGCCTACCGCCTGCGCTCCGGCAGGCTCGAACAATTGACCACCGATCACATCCTCGTTGAAGAGCTCCGGCAGCGCGGCGTCATAGGCCGGGAGAAGGCCGAAGAGCACCCCCTTCGATCAATGCTCACCAAGGGCCTGGGTGTCGAGCCCGGCCGTGCCGCCGATCCGGACCTGTTCAGAGTCGACCTCGAGCCTGGAGACACGGTCCTGCTCTGCACAGACGGATTCTCCAACTGTCTCGACCCGGTGGAAACGGTCGCGGGCCTGACCGCTCCGGGTTCGCTCGCTCTCGCTCTCGAGAAGCTCGTCGATACCGCACAGCGAAGAGGCACGGACGACGTCACCGCGGTCGCTGCACGGCTGTCTGCCGGCTGAACTGTCACCCGGACCCGGCCTGCTAACCGCCGCTTAACCACGCCTCCTTAGGTTCGTCCGGCAGTGACAAATGACGACAGCAAGGAGACACGATGTTCGAAGAAAAGAAAGTCGGCAAGACCATGGCGGTCCTCGCGGCCATAGCTGCCATCGGGGTCGGTGGCGCAGGGATCGCGAGCGCCACCGTAGGTGGACCGGGCAACGGTTCGGAAGCCAATACGGAGAAGGAAGACACGCTCACCGGACCGGAAGCGGATCGCGCATCGGCTGCGGCCGAGAAGGCCACGGGCGGCAAGGCGACGGAAGTCGACCGCGAGGACGCCTCTTCCGACAAGGAGTCGGGCTCACAGGACGCCGAGGACAAGGGTGAGTTCCAGACCCCGGCGGACACGGCCTATGAGGTCGAGGTCGACAAGGGCGGCAAGGAGATCGACGTCTACCTGGACAAGGACTTCCAGGTGATCGCGACCGACGCCGGCGGCTGATTCCCGCTTCCGGCAGCAGGCCGCAACACGGGACCGGTGCCTCGGGCACCGGTCCCGTTCTTTACGGTCACTTACTTGCGCGGCCGCGCACCGGGTGCGACTCTAGTATCAGGACAGCAATCACCACCGAGCACGAATCGTCAGGAGACGACCTTGGCCGAAGAACAGGCGACCGTTGCCCAAGAGGAGTACCTGCAGACCATCTTCTGGCTGATGGAGGCCGGTCTGCCGATCACCGGAGCGAACATCGCACGCGCGATGCAGCTTTCCCCACCGACGGTTCACGAGATGGTCAAGCGGCTGGAGACTGACGGCTACGTGACCCGCAGCGAAGACAAGATCCTGCAACTGACCGACAATGGCCGGGCCGAAGCCGAACAGATCACCCGCCGTCACCGGATGATCGAACGCTTTCTGACCGACGTCCTCGGTATCCCGTGGGACGAGGTCCACGAAGAGGCCGAGCGGCTCGAGCACGCGATGTCGCCGGTGCTCGAGGAACGCATGAAGGCCGCTATCGGAGGGGCGAAGACGTGCCCGCACGGCCACCCGATCGAAGGGGTGCGGGAGCAGGGCGCGCCGCTGTCCGACGTCGACGTCGGCGCCTCGGTCGTCGTACTCCGTTTCGAGAACGAGGCCGAGAGCCTGCTCCACTACCTCAAGGACATCGGCCTCGAGCCGGGCCTCGAGGGGACGGTCGCTTCAAGCGACGATGAGTCTGTGGTGGTCGACGCCGCCGACGGCGATCACAAGGTCACCCGTACTGTCGCCGAAACCGTGACCGTACGTGCCGACCCGGCCCCGCCGCCGCGCGCCGCCCTGCCCGACCAGCTGGTCATCTCCGAGGACCGCTACGGGCGCTGACCGCGGGGTCAGGCGACCGAAGCGATACGGCGTACACCTTCGTCGATGTACTCGGGGGGGACCGAGGCGAAGGAGAAGCGCAGGCAGCTTTCGCCACCCTTGAGCATGAAGTCGGTACCGGGCAGGAACGGCGCCCCGGCCTCTTTGGCCCGAGACGCCATCTCGACTGCGTCGAACTCCTCACCGAGATCCGCCCAGAGGAAGTACCCGCCGGCAGGGACCACGAAGCGCGCGTTGGGCAGATGCTCGCCGAGGGCAGAGATCAGGGCGTCGCGGCGTTCCTGGAGCTGGACCTTGACCTGCTTGATGTTCCGGTCGAGCGCGCCGGACTGACACAGCTCCAGCACCACCGAACCGGCGAGCATGTTCGGGGAGATGTAGTTCTCGTTGGCCACTTCTGCCATGTCGGCGATCACGGAACCGGGGCCGGCGAGGTATCCGATCCGGACGCCGGGGCTGACGGTCTTCGAGAAGGAAGAGGCGTGGACGACCCGGTCGTTGTCGTCGATCGCCAGCATCGTCGGTGGCGGCGAAGCTCCGAAGGGCAGCTCGCGGTAAGGGTCGTCTTCGAAGATGACGAAGTCGTGTTCGGCGGCGAGCTCGACCAGCCGGGCCCGCTTGCCGGCCGAGAGAGTGCAGCCGGCGGGGTTGTGGAAGTTGGGGATGATGTGGGCCAGCTTGACCGGACCGTCCTTGAGCGCCACCTCGATCGCGTCGACGTCGATGCCGTCGGACTCGAGCGGGATCGGTACGAAGTCGACCCCGAGCTGCTCGAGCAGCAGCAGGGTCCGGTCGTAGGATGGCTGCTCGACCACGACGCGATCGCCAGGGGCCAGCATCTGCCGGAACAGCATCGCGCCGGCCTCGAGCGAGCCGTTGGTGACCATCACCCGATCGGCCGAATCCAGCCCGTGCCGTTCGGCGATCCAGTCGCAGAGGCCGGGATGACCGATGCCGACGCCGTACGACAGCGCCGTTTTCCAGTCGTTTTCCAGGGCCTTGGCTGCTGCCTGCCGGACTGCGTCGGCGGGGATGAGGTCGGGACTGGGCGCGCCGCGCGCGAAGCTGATCGTATCCATGAACCCCCTAGCCTAAATGAGGCCGGGGGCAGGCGTCACTCGACGCTGTAGGCGCTCAACCGGTTCAAGCCGTCGCGCAGATCATCGGGATTGACGACAACGGCGAATCGGCAGGTTCCATCTTCCAGCCAGGGCCGCGTCGTGGCGGTGATCCTGGCGTTGACGGCGAGAGCCATCGAATCCGGGCAGTCCCCACCGGGGATCACACCGCTGACGTAGACGGGCAGGCCGGCAGCGCCGGTATCGACCTCTGCCACGGGCCACGGGTACTCGGTCGAGATCCCGAGCGGCCGCAGTCCCGCCCGGCGAGCCGGCCTGCCGAGCAGCCCGGGACGTCCGCCGATCGCGAAGAGGTTGTCGCCGGCAAAGGTCTCGTTGCGGTATTCGCGGGCGGCATCGAAGCGGGCGCGAACCTCCGATTCGGGCAGCTCCATCACCCCGTGAATGGTGCTCAGGGCGGTGACCGTGCCTTCTGTCGGGATCCGTGCCTCTTTCTCGCCGGGGATCGTCTCCGGACCCTCGATCTTCAGCTCTTTCAGGATCAGGGCAGCCAGGCCGGCCGTGGAAAAGCTTCGCTCGACCGCTCCGCCACGGACCTGCCCCGGTGCCTTGACGAAGAGCGGCACCGGCAGGATCCAACCGGAGTTGCCTTCGGTCAGCAGGCGCCGTGAGGAGCCGGCGGCAAAGCTCGCTCCGTGGTCGGCGACCACGACCAGCATGGTCTCCTTCCAGACACCGCGCCGCTTCAGCTTCGCAATGAGCCTGCCGATTTCGTCGTCGATGAATCGGGCCTGGAGCATGAAACGCTGAAAGGAGGAGTCCACCTGGTTGCGTCGACCCACCCAGGCCCCGTCTCCCTTGCCCGGGGAGATGATGACCCCGTCCAGATACGGGTTCTCGTAGCTCCTGCCGTCTGGCAGCATCGTCCACGGCACGTGCGGGAGCAGCAGGTGGAGCATGTCGAAGCTGCCCGGTCGCGGCTCGAGTTCCTCCCGGAAGAGGCGCGACCACTCGGTCTGAACGCGCAGGGATCCTGTCGCGACCGGCGCGAGTCGGCGGTCGATGGCGTCGGTTATGGCCGAGGGCCGGAGGGAGCCGAACTCGAGGCCGTTTCGCCCGATTCGGGCAAGGCGCGACCCGCGGCTGCCCCGGTCGGGGCAGATGTCATGCGGGCAGAGGTCGGTCACCTGCTCTTCGGCTCTGACTTCGTAGCCGGCGTCTGCGAGGACGGTGAAGAGGTTGTCCGGATAGTTGTGCGAGGCCGGTGGCGTCTGGCTGGAATCGGGCTGCCGTCCGGTCAGCATGGCGGGGACGGCACCGACGGTCTCGTCGGCGGCGCTGCGGGCGTTGGCGTACCAGTCGGACTGCCTCGCCAGTGCGGCAAAGTTGGGAAAGAGCGATGCGTCGATCCGCCCCTGCCGGTTCTCCAGGGCAGCCAGCGGGAATTCGTCGAAGATGAGCATCACCATCGGCGGCCCCCCTGTGCCCCGGGTGCCCGGGCCGGCTGAAGGTTCACCGGCCATCACGGCAGCGCCGGGTCCGACGAACCAGAAGGAGACCAGGGTCACCGGCAGGGCAAGGCCGAATATGACGGCCATCGTGCGTACGAATTCAGTCTTCAACCAAAGCAGTGCGATCGTTGACGCGGAAGCGATCCAGACCAGCGTCGGCCAGGGTCCGTCGAGGCCGGCGCCGTCGGCCGCCTGCGCACAGACGAGGCCGAACAGCAAGCCGAGCGCGACTCCGTGGAACAGCCGTGCCGATCTCCTCGAAGCCAGACCGGCTGCGATCTCGAGCAGGAGCAGTACGGTCGGCAGGGCCAGGGTGGCGACCAGCCCGAACAGGATCAGGTCGGCCTGATCGGCCCTGATCCTGGTGAAGGCGTCCGGTCCGCTGGTCGCGTTCTGGAAGACCGGCCAGGCGATCGCGCTCGCCGCCGCTCCGGCCAGCTCGATCCAGCTCCGTCCGGCCTGTCTCGGCTCGGGCAGACCCCGATCCCGCCAGGATCCCTCATATCCGGATACTTCAGCGATCCCGGGATTCTCCCAGCTTTGGTGATCGGACAACCACGGACGCCGGACACCCTTCGTGGGTCAGGTACCCATCCGGCTATCCGCCCTCAGCTCGACGCGCGCAGCGTATCGACGGCGATCATTGCCGCTTCGGTCGGGCTCTTGCCGACCCGCACTCCCTTGGCCTCCAGGGCTTCCTGCTTCGCCTTGGCGGTCCCGGAGGAACCGGAGATGATCGCTCCGGCGTGACCCATCTGCTTGCCGGGGGGAGCGGTGAACCCGGCGATGTAGGCGACCACCGGCTTGCTGATCGACCCGGCGATGAACTCGGCCGCTCTCTCCTCGGCGTCGCCGCCGATCTCTCCGACCATGACGATCAGGTCGGTTCCGGGATCGGCTTCGTAGAGGGTGAGGATGTCGATGAAGTCGGAGCCGACGATCGGGTCGCCGCCGATGCCGACGATCGACGAGTTGCCTTCACCGGCGTGCTTGAGCTCGTTGCCGATCTGGTAGGTCAGCGTGCCCGACTTGGAGACGACGCCGATCCGTCCGGGGTCGAAGAACTGGGCCGGGATGATGCCGACGTTGGCCTTGCCGGGCGAGAGTACGCCGGGGCAGTTGGGCCCGATCAGGCGCACGCCTTTCTCCCGGGCCCGCCAGTAGGTCGGCATCATGTCCATGACCGGGATGCCTTCGGTGATCGCGATGACTGTGTCGACGCCGGAATCGATGGCTTCGTTGATCGAGGCGGAGGCGAAGCGCGCCGGTACGAAGATCATCGAGGTATTGGCACCTTGCTCGGAGACGGTCTCGGCGATCGAGTCGTAGACCGGGATGCCCTCGACGTCCTGGCCACCCTTGCCCGGGGTGACACCGGCGACGACCCGGGTTCCGTAGTCCCGGTTGCGCAGGCCGTGGAAAGTGCCCTCGCGACCGGTCAGGCCGGAAATGGCCAGCCTGGTGTCCTTGTCAATGATGATGCTCATCAGTTCTTCTCCGTCTCTGACGCGGCCAGTTCGACGACCTTCCGCGCTGCGCCGAGCATCGTCGATTCGTGGTGGAGGTTGGTCATGCCGGCTTCATCGAGCAGGGCCAGCCCTTCCTCCGAGTTGGTGCCGTCGAGACGGACCACGATCGGCATCGTCAGGCCGATGCGCCGGGTCGCCTCGATGATGCCCTTGGCGACCTCGTCGCAGCGGGTGATCCCCCCGAAGATGTTGAACAGGATCGCTTTGACCTTCTCGTCCGAGGTGATCACCTCGAGTGCGTCGACGATCGCGTCGGCTTTCGAGCCCCCACCCGCATCGAGGAAGTTGGCGGGGCTGCCACCGGCCTGGGCGACCACGTCGAGCGTGGACATGCAGAGCCCGGCGCCGTTTCCGAGCACGCCGATGTCCCCTTCGAGCTTGACGTAGGTGAGGCCTCGTTCCTTGGCCATCGCCTCCTGGGGATCCCCGGCGACGCTGTCCTCGAGTTCCTCGAGTTCCGGGTGGCGATAGAGCGCGTTGCCGTCGATCGTGACCTTCGAGTCGAGCAGGATGACCTTGCCGGCCGAGTTGACGATGAGCGGATTGACCTCGATCAGCGTGGCGTCTTCCTTGTGGGCGACCTCGACCAGGTCGACCAGGATCGAGGCGACCTGATCGGCGACCTCGGAGGGAATCCCGGAGCGGGAGACGATGTCGCGGGCGGTCTCGTCATCAAGCCCCTCGATCGGATCCACATGCTGCTTGACGAGCGCGTCGGGATCGGACTCGGCGATCGCCTCCACGTCCATGCCGCCCATGCGGGAGAGCATGACCAGGAGCTTCTTCTCGGAGCGGTCGAGGATGACCGAGGCGTAGAACTCGGACTCGATTTCGGAGCCGGCCTCCACCCAGAGTTCGTGAACCTTGAACGGACCTTCGCCGTGAGGGCCGATGATGTCCATGCCGAGGATCTGGCTTGCGTATTCATACGCCTCGGTGCCGTCGCCGGCGATCTTGATGCCGCCGGCTTTGCCGCGTCCGCCGATCAGGACCTGGGCCTTTATCGCTACGGGGTAGCCGAGCTGTTCGGAGGCGGCACGCGCGTCCTCGGCGGTGGTTGCATGGCTGCCCGGGGGAACCGGCAGGCCGTGACGCGCGAACAGTTCTTTTCCCTGATATTCGAGTAGGTCCATGTCTTTTCGTGAGGGTTCCGGGGGACGAGTAAGCCGACCCGGCACCCTATCCGACATAATGGCCGCCGCGTATGCCGCTGCCAAGCCTGAAAAACATCAATTGGGTCACCACCGACTGCTACGGAACCCTGATCGACTGGGAAAAAGGCATCGCCGAGGCCTGCGCCAAGGAAGCCGAGAAGGATGGCTTCAGTTTCGAGTCCGACGCCTTTCTTGCCAGGTTTTTCGAGGTCCAGGCCGAGATCATGGCCGGCTCGTACGAGCTCTACGCGGAGGTCCTCCGCCGCACGATCATCAAGGTGGCCGGTGAGATCGGCTGGGAGGTCGAGCCCTCGCGCGCCCAGTTCCTGCCTGACAGCGTCGCCTACTGGCTGCCGTTCCGCGAATCCAACGCCGCCATGGACAGGCTCGGCAAAAAGTACGAGATCGGGATCATCTCCAACATCGATGACAAGATGCTCGGCATCTCCCGTCGCCACCTGCGGACGGAACTCGACCTCGTTGTCACTGCGCAGCAGGTCCGCAGCTACAAGCCCGACGGCACCCACTTCAAGGAGTGCGCCCGCCGACTCGGTAGCAAGAAGGGCTGGCTCCACATCGGCTGCAACTACGACACCGACGTCGCCCCCTGTCTGAAGATGAAGGTGCCGGTGATCTGGGTCAACCGCCATGGTGAGAAGCTGGCCGGACGCAAGCGTCCCTCACTGGAAGTCAAGAGCTTCCGCGACGCAGTCAAGAAGCTCGGCGCCGGCGGCTGAGCCGTTCGGCTTGAACCGGCATCCCGCCGACCCCCCGCTTTCAAATTCCAGTCTGAAGTGGCTGGCTGAGACCGATCCGGACCGCCGCCGGCGGTATGGCCAGTACCTGACGCCGCAACCGGTGGCCGAGGCCCTGGTCGACCGGGTTCCGCTTGCACCGGGCATGAAGGTGCTCGATCCCGGCGTAGGGACGGGTGAGCTCCTTGCGGCAGTTGCGCGTCGGGAGCCCCGGGCAGAGCTCAACGGCTGGGACATCGACCGGAGCGCACTCGCGGCGGCGCAGGAACTCGTTCCCGGAGCAACTCTCGAACTTCGCTCGGCGCTGGACCCCCTCCCTCGCCCCTCGCCCGCAACACATCGGGACTGCGATTCTGAGGGGCGGATCACCGCCGGGACGGACGGGCCGGCGCGCATCCCCGGGGCGCTCGACCCCCGGCAGGCAGACTCAGGTGTGTCCGGTCCGGTTGAGGTCGGCGCCGGCCCACGCGTCCGCTCGCGGTTCGACCTCGTGATCGGTAACCCGCCCTACTTCCAGGTCCCGGCGACGCGGGATCTGAAGGATCGCTTCGGCGAGGTGATTTCGGGCCGCCCGAACATCTTCGCCTTCTTCTTCAAGGCCGGTCTGGACCTCCTGCGGCCCGGCGGGCGACTCGCCTTCGTGGTGCCGCCGTCGATGAACTCGGGCGCGTATTTCGAGGGTCTGCGCGAGCACATCGTCTCCCGCGCCCGGATCACCGACCTGACCGTGCTCGAAGGAAGCGGACTGTTCGAAGGCGCCAATACCGCGGCGCAGCTGATCGTTCTCGAAAAGCATCCTCCATCCGGAGAGGGCGGAGAGGGCGGAGAGGGCGGTGCGGGCGGAGAGGGCGGTGCGGGCGGAGAGGGCGGAGAGGGCGGAGAGGGCGGTGCGGGCGGAGAGGGCGGTGCGGGCGGTGGGGGCGGTGCGGGCGGTGGGGGCGGTGCGGGCGGTGGGGGCGGAGAGGCGTCGGCCGGTTCCGCCGAACCCGCCTTGGCCGGGTCGGGCTCCGATACCCGCAGCCGGGATTTCATCTTCGAGCACCGTGAACCGGGAGCAGGCTTCCGCAGAGTCGTCTTCACGGAAGACCCCGGCTTGCTCCGAGCGGGTTTCGACGGCAGACGCACACTCTGGCAGCTCGGATTCGAGGCGGTGACCGGCACCGTGGTGTGGAATCAGCGTCGGGCCGACCTGCGTCGGGCGGCTGGGGCGGGCACGGTTCCACTCATTTGGTCGAGGGACCTGCGCGGTGGCACCTTTGGCGCATCGGTGCGCCCTCCGGCTCCCGCCGCGGGAAAAGCCGGCCACATCCTGAGCGAGCGCCGGATGACTGGCCCCGCCCTGCTGGTCAACCGCGTGATCGGCGCGGTCGGACGCGGGCAGCTCCGGACATGCTTCGTGCCGGCGGGGGTGCCCTTCCTGGCGGAGAATCACGTCAACGTGATTTGCCGGCGGGGAGTGGATCCTGGTCTTGACAGGCGGTCCGGCGTCCCCGGAGCCGGTTCGTCGCCCGGACAGGCTGCCGTCGACGATAATCCGGTCGCTTTCGCCTGGCAGGACCTGCAGGCCGCACTCGAAACGCCCGCAGCGGGTGACCGCGCCAGGATCCTCACCGGAAACACCCAGCTCTCGGCCACCGAACTGACCCACCTGCTCCCTGTCTGATCAGTAACGGGATGCGGCCGGCGCCCGGCTCATGCATAGGCCGACCCGCACAGGCCGAGGTCCGGCGGGGCTCTCAGAGTGCCCTGGTGAAACAGATGTCGGGTGCGTCCCCCCAGTATTCCGGCAGGTGGGAGGACGCGAAGCCGACCGACTCGTACAGCCTGACCGCGGCCTCATTGTCGCGGTTGGTCTCGAGCTGGATCCGGCCGCAGCCGCGCGCCCGGGCACGTTCGATCGCAGCGGTGACGATCGTCCGGCCGTAGCCGTTGCCACGCGCGACCTCACGGACGAAGACATCCTCCAGCCAGGCATCCTCGCCGTTCCCCCAGACCGACAGCCGGTACCGGATCTGGCCGAAACCCGTCGCCGGGTCGCCGATCAGCAGGTACTCGGTGCCGCGGTCCTCGATCAACTCCGAGACGACCGCTTCGATCGCCGCAGTCGAAGGCGAATCGGATTCGAGGAAGTCCCGGAAGTCGCCGATCAGGCCGGTCACCGTGGCGACGTCGGCCGGACCGGCGATCCTCAGCGGGGTCTCAGGTCCCATTCGCCCTGTTCTCTTTGCCGGGCTTCTGCTGTCCTGACGGTGCGTCCGGATTGTCCGGTCCACGGTAGAGGAGCTGCAGCCCCCGGCCTTCATCCAGAACCAGGAAGAGCTCGACCCTGTTGTAGCCGGCCTTCACGGAGTCTGGGGGCAGCAGGATCGAGTAGATCGGCCCCCGCCCGAGGCCGTCGTCGAAGGTCCAGCCCACCGCTTCGATCCGGCCGTTCACCGATGCCGCAAGCGGCCTTCCATCTTTCAGGAACTTCAGCGTCCCGCGCTGGAGCAGGCCGGGAACGGCAGGGGCGGTCGGGTCGTAGTCGACCAGGGTGTTGCGGCGATCCGGCAGCGCCCGGACGCCGACCAGCTCCCGGTTCACCTTCAGCTCGTTCGGCTTCCTGCCGATCAACTGGTTGTTCGGCCCGAAGCGGTAAACCGGTCCCCAGCCCTCGCCGGTGCCGAAGACGGTCTCGATCCGGTCGACCTGGACGTCGCGCTGTTCGACCACCGTGTCGAGCGACCTGGTGGCCTCGCCGGCGGGGGAGTTGACCACGGTGACCTGATTGGATGGACAGGGTTCGACGTCCCACGGGTAATCGACCTCGAGCAGGTCGGCAACCTCGGGCAGGATGTCGGTCGCGCAGACGTGCTCGTCGACGGTCTCGGGCGTGGTCTGGCCGGGGCCCTTGATGAAGAGCGGCACAGAGGCGATCTGTCCCAGGTTCTGCGGTACTGCCCGGCGCCGGTCGACCAGGGAATTAAAGGCGACGCCGTGGTCGGCGGTCACGATCACGGTCGACTTCTCCCACAACCCCTGCTCCTTGAGCCGGTCGACGATCACCGAGAGCAGGGTGTCGGTGTAGCCGACCTCGAGCAGATGTCGCTGCAGGGCGATGTCGACGATCCGGCTCGGGGCGTCCCACGGACCGTCATTGGGCAGCAGCCCGGACCACTCGTTGCTGATGTTGCTGTACCTCTGGCCGTCGGGGATGTGCCGCCACGGGTAGTGGGGCTTCTCGACGTGGAGCACGTCCAGCGTCGGTTCGCCGCGGGGTTTCAGCTTCGCGGCGAACTGGGCGACGCGTTCGGTTTCGTCCTCGTCCGAAGTACCGGCCAGGACCCGGCCCAGACGCCGCGCCGCGCCCTGCCCCGTCCTGACGGGATCGACGCCGGTCTCTCCGGTGGCCCCGGTCGCACCGGCTGGTTCGTCGTAGGCCTCGGGCGCCACCCCGGCGTCGAGATCGCCGGTTTTGTCGCTGAACTCTCCGAAGGACTTGGAGACGTCGGGGAGGTTTCGCCTCAACGATTCCGGAAGCAGCAGGTGGGCGGTGACGACGTTGAGGTCGTCGAACAGACCGCCCAGGCTGTCGTCCATGCCGGCGAGATCGGTGGGTCGCGCGCAGAGTTCTTCCGGACACACGCGGGTAGCGTTCTCGAAGACGTTCATCCGGTAGGAGTTGCCGAGCAGGGTGAAGATGCTGTGCGCATGGTCGGAGGCGATCGGCAGGTCGTCGTTTGTGGGAGTGCGACCGGTCAGGATCGCCGGGACGGCGAGCGGCGTATAGGCCCCCTTTCCGGTGGCGTTCCGGTACCAGGTCGAGTCTGCGGCCAGCTCTGCGAAGGCCGGGTATCGCGTGCCGTCGATCTCGTTGTCCGCGTTGAGCAGCGAGGCGGTCGGGAGTTCGTCGAATATCACCATCACCACCGGCGCCGGGTTGCCGACCTCGGCATCGACCGGGACCGGTTCCTCGCGTGGCAGGATCAGCTTCGACGTGCTGCTGAGCAGGAAGAAGAACAGCAGGATCACGATCGGGGCCGGGGTCAGGATGTCCATGAAGGACCTGGGGAACCGGAACCGGTCGTAGGCGTATGTTGCCGCCACCGCCAGGAGGATCGCCAGGGCGATCATGATCCCGGCCGGCCACTCGATGAATCTCTTCAGGATCTGCAGGGCCAGGGCCGTTCCGACGATTCCCATCAGCAGCAGGTGGACCCGCCACCTGAAACGGTCCCCGAACCTTGCCGCGACCGCCTCGATCGCCAGTCCGATCAAGGGAGGGACGAAGGCGAGCGCAAGTGCGTAGACGATGATCTGCGCGGTCGTATTGCCGCGGGCCACGAAGAACTCGGGGTTGTCACCGAGCAGCGCCAGCATCGGCTGCAGGAAGGCGAGGGCCCAGAGCGCCGCCAGGTGGGCCGCTCCAAGGATCAGCGAAGGTCGGGACGGCCGGGTGGCCGTCTTTGAAGCGTCACTCACGGGTCGCCGATTCTAGAGGCGCGGCGGCGGACCGGCATCCAGCCGGGCATCAGTTGCCCGCGCGGGCCTTCCTGACTGCCGAGGAGCCGAGCTTGTGGCCCTTGCCATCCAGTGCGGTGACCTTGAAATAGGCTGCATCCGACGGAACCGTGGTCACGGTTTCGAATCCACTCCGTTCGCGGATCGCCACGTTCTTCAGGCTGCGCTTCGAGCCTCCCGCCGCCACCCGCCATTTACTGGTTCTCGAGTCGCCGTTCCAGCTGATCCAGAGGCGCGTCGTATCCGGGGCGACGCGTTCGGCGACCATGGCCAGCCCGCCCTTCGGCTTGCCCGTCCAGGGCGCGCGGTAGGCGCGGTAGAACGAGTTGATGCCTTCGAACTCGGAATCGAAGAGCAGGCGGCCCTTTCGGTCGTGTTCGCTGACCAGCGGGGTTCCGCCCCAGCCGACCAGAAAGTTGCCGTTCCTGAGCTTCTCGGTGTTTGCCTGCTGGGTGGAGAGCGGTTTGGCCGGGTTGAAGAACTCCCTGTGGACCGTCGCGGTCATCTTCTTGAAGTTCAGCTTCAGCACGAGTCCGCGCGACTGGTCCCGGACCGGTGTCGCCACCGGTGAGGCACCGTTGTCAAACAGCGAGAACAGGTTCTTCGAGATCTGCTCGGTGTCATGCTGGGAAGAGAAGTAGGAGCCCTTCTTCATCCGGAAGTCGCTGCTTCGGCCACCGAGCGTCCAGATGACGCGGCCGGTATTGCGACTCACCTTGTACATCGCGTTGGTGCTCCGGCCCGAGATCAGGAAGTTCCCGTCGCGGGTCTCGCTGACGGTGTTGATGTGGAAGTAGTCGAAGGGGGCACCGGGACGCCGCAGCTTCTCGGCGTATGTGTCCCGGATCGGAACGTGGTCGAGGCT
>JAUQWL010000190.1 GCA_030835185.1 Solirubrobacterales bacterium
CAGTCCGGAGGGGGTCTGTCCGGTCTTCTCCAGCACGTACAGGTGACGGGTCCGGCTCGACGGAAACGGGATCACAGCGTGGATCCGTTCCAGCCTCATCGCCACCTGCCCCTCGATCGCAGCAAGGTTCCGCTCGTCCGCGGGGTCACGGGTGCCTTTCCAGGCGACCAATACCCCGCCTTCCCTGAGCAGCGGCGAGGCGAGCTCAGCCAGCACCGACAGAGAAGCGACGGCCCGGGCGGTCGCTACGTCGTAGGTCTCGCGGCCCTCGGACGACGCCAGATCCTCTGAGCGGATCTTGATGGCCCGGACGTTGTCCAGGCCCAGTTCGTCTGCGACGCGGCGGATGAACTCGACCTTGCGTCCGACCGAGTCAATCAGATCGAACTCGCTCTCTGGCCTGGCGCTCGCCAGTGGAATACCCGGGAAGCCCGCTCCAGAGCCGATATCGACGACGCGGTCGGGCTTTTCGAGTTGCTCGACGATGGTGCCCGTGAGGCTGTCCAGGAGGTGAACCTCGAAGGCCCGTTCCGGATCGGTAACAGAACTGAGAGAGGCCGGATCGGCCTGGAGGAGGTCGAGCATCGGCAGGAGGCGCGCGACCTGGTCGGAGTCCGGCGTGAAGCTGAGCGGTTGACTCAACCTGCCAGCAGCGGCGCGACCACGACCCGTCGCTGGGGATCGTCGCCGGCACTATAGGTCTCTACCTCGGTGCGCTCCTTGAGGTACTCGTGGACCACCCGACGCTCCCGTGCGGGCATCGGGTCCAGTTCGACCTCGTCGCCGGTGGAAATCGCCTTCTCAGCCGCCCTTTCAGCCCGTTCGGTGATTACCGCTTCGCGCTTTTCACGATATCCGGCGGCGTCGAGGACCACCCGTTTGCGATCGCGAACCCCCTGGAATGCGGCCTGAAAGCAGATCAACTGAAGAGCGTCGATCGTCTGACCGCGCCGGCCGATCAAAAGGCCGTAGTCGTCGTCACCTTCCACCGTGGCGGTGATGACCTGGTCGTCCTCTTCGATCTCAACCGAACCCTGGAGCTCGAGCTGATCGAGAACACGCTCGACCACTGCCCTGATTCTTTCTGTGGGCTCAGACGGCCACTCGTTCGATTCCATGTATTCCAGTCTACGTCGCCTACCGTCGGCGCTTCTTCTTGCGTGGAGGCGGGGGAGGAGGGGTCTTGACGGCCGCCGCCACCTGCGGGTCGAGTTGCGGGGGCGGGGGTATCACTTTGTTGACCACCGCCTGCTGACCGATCGTCCAGAAGTTGGTCGTGATCCAGTAAAGAATGAGTCCGGCCGGGAATCCGATGATGAAGGGGATGAAGATGAACGGCAGGGCCATCATCAGAATCCGCTGATTGCGGTCGGCCGTGGTCGCCATGATCAGTCCGGAAACCAGCTGGGTGGCGACATAGAGCACTATCAGGATGATCAGCACCCCGCCGACCGCCTTGCCGGTCAGGTCCGGGATGAAGAGAAAGCTCTCACCAAAGCCGCCGAGTTGACCGGTGGCGGTATTCAGCACCTCTCCACACGGTTTCGCGGTCTGATTACACATGTCCTCCCTGAGCGGCCCCCTCAACGTGTAGAAGAGGGTGATGAAGATCGGCATCTGCGCCAGAAGCGGGATGCAGGAGGCAAGGGGGTTGATCTTGTTCTCCTGGTAGAACTTCATCATCTCCTGAGAGAGGCGCTGGCGATCGTTCTTGTACTTCGCCTGGAGTTCCTTGATCTGTGGCTGGAAGGCCTGCAACGCGCGCATGCTCTTCAGCTGCTTGTAGGTGAGGGGGATGAGCAGCGTCCGGGTGGCGATCGTCAGGAGAATGATCGCGCCGCCCCAGCTGAGACCCCAGTCGTGAAATGCCTGGAGGACGGCATCCGCGATGTTGATCAGAGGCTGAAGGATGTTGGCGATAACTGTCAGGCCGATTGGGATCAACGCGGTTTCGATTCTCCGTGGTAGTCAGCCGGGTCCATTGGCCCGACCCTGAAAGTGAAGTCTTCGCGTACGGGGTCGAAACCGCCGTGGCTGAAGGGATTGCAGCGCAGGATTCGCCAGCAGGCGAGAACTGTACCCCGTATGACCCCGAAGCGCTCGACTGCCTCGACGGCGTAGGTCGAACAGGTCGGCTCGTACTTGCAACGGCGGGGTAGCGCCGGTGAGATCCAGCGCTGATACAAGCGGACCGGTGCGGTTGCCAGGCGTTTCACGTGGAACGCTCGGAAGAGGAGGTCTCAACCTCACCCGTGACCTCTTCGACGCATTCGATCGCACCGGCGAGTCCGCGCTCTTCGATCGCCTTCCCTACCGAGGTGCGGGCCACCAGGACAAAGTCCTGGTCCACTGCCTCTCGATCGACGGTTGCCCAGAATGCCTCTTTGAGCACCCGCTTGATGCGGTTGCGGGTCACCGCGTCCCCGAGTTTCTTCGAGACGGTAACACCGAGACGTGGCTCCCCGGGCTCGTCCGCAGGCCTGTTGAAGCGGTAGAGAACAAGGAAACGGGTCGCCTTCGAAGAACCTTCTCGATAGACGCGTCTGAAGTCTCCGCTACGTGAGAGACGGCGGCGTCTGGGAGAACCAGAGCCGGAACGCGCCATGCTCAGACTGCGAGGCGCTTGCGGCCCTTGCGACGCCGGCGACGAATCACGTCGCGTCCGCCTTTGGTGCTCATTCGGGCGCGAAAACCGTGAGTCTTTGCCCGCTTGCGTTTCTTTGGCTGGTAAGTGCGCTTCATGGGAGCCGGTAAGTATAGGGAGCCGGGCGCAGTCCTGTTCGTCCCACAACTTTTCTCCGCGATTTGCGGGGCCACCTCCCGGTAGCGCACGACTCGGATGTATGGTCGGCGCTTCCGTCCCCCAAGCGCGAAACAGACCATGGCAAAGCCCGCACCGTCACTCCGAAGCAGTCCTGAATCTCCTGGTTCCTCAAGCCAGGAGGCGGTTGCCCAGCTCTGGAATCTGGTCAGGGATCAGCTCAGCGCGAGCCTCCCGGAATCGACCTACCGAATGTGGCTGGCTCCGCTCAAACCGGCGACCAGACGCGGCAACACCCTTTTTCTCGAAGCGCCCGAGTCGATTCGCGCCTGGGCTGAAAAGCGTTACTCGGGCCTGATCCTCCACTCGATCTCCAAAGTCGAGTCGTCGATCACCGCGATCAGTTTCAGTGGGGTCAGCGAAACCGAGGCCCGGCGGGGACCCGCCAACCCCACCCCCGGACCGAATCCCACGCACCTGTTCGACCGGTTCGTGATCGGGCCCGGCAACCACCTCGCTCACGCAGCCGCTCTCGCCGTTGCCGAGGCCCCTTCCGAGGCTTACAACCCGCTCTTCATCCACGGTGCTCCAGGACTGGGCAAGACCCATCTGCTGGGCTCGATCGCCAACTACCTGTCAAAGAACGTGCCGGACCTCGAGGTCCGGTTCACCAATGCAGAAGCCTTCACTGCCGAGTTTGTGACCGCCCTCCGGGAAAACGGGACGGCGGCGTTCAAGCGGCGATACCGCAACATCGACGTACTGCTGATCGACGACATCCAGTTCATCGCCGGCAAACCTCGTACCGAAGAAGAATTCTTCCACACATTCAACGCCCTTTTCGAATCCGGAAGCCAGATAGTACTCTCGGCCGATCGCGTTCCGACAGAGATTTCGACACTCACCGACCGGCTCAGCGATCGCTTCGAATGGGGCCTTACCGCGGAGGTTCAGTCCCCAAACCTCGCGACCCGGCTCACCGTGCTCCGTCACCTGGTGGCCGAAGCCGGTCTCGACGTCTCCGATCAGGATGCGTTGACCCTCCTGGCCCGCAGAGTCGAGACGAACCTCAGACAACTCCACGGGGCACTGACCCGGGCGGTTGCCGAGGCCTCCCTTCATTCCTCGCCCCTCGACGCCGGTCTGATCTCGAAGATATTCCCCGAGCGCAGCCTCGACTCCGCTCACATCACTCCTGAAGAGATTCGTGAGCAGACAGCCTCTTACTTCGGAACGGACGTCGAGACCCTCGAGTCCCCTCAACGCACGCGAACCGTCTCGACCGCGAGGAACGTCGCGATGTTCCTCACCCGTGAGATCACCGGACTCTCATACCCCCAGATCGGCATGCTTTACGGCAGTCGTGATCATTCCACCGTGATCAGTTCGATCAAGCGGGTTTCCGGCCAGCTGTCGGTCGACCCGACCACGACCACAGCTGTGGACTCCCTGCGCGCTACTCTCCACAGTCCGCGGAAAGAAACCCGTTGAGACGCCGGGGCAGTTGCGACAATCAACTCGTCTCCACAGGCAGGCTGTCCGCAAACCCCCTGACAGAGCCATGGCCTGCCGGAACTCAGACTTTCAACAGGCTTATCAATTCAATTACCGTTACTGAATGAAATTCTCGATCAACAACCAGGAGCTGTCTGCAAAGCTCGCCCTCACGGCCAGGACCGTCTCCAGTGCCGGGGTCAATCCTGCTCTCGGTGGAATCCTGGTGGAAGCTGAGGAGGGGCGACTTTCGTTCAGCTCCACCGATGGCAACATGAGCCTTCGGGTTCCGGTGCATGTCGAAGGCTCGATCGAGGGTGACGGCAGAGTCCTGCTCCCGGGACGTCTTTTCTCCGACATCTCACGATCGCTCGGATCGGGCAGGTCCGAACTCGAATACCGCCAGAGCGAACGGGATGTATCAATCCATTCGGGCAGCTCGAACATTCATATCCGGGCGCTCAACAGCGACGACTTCCCCCCTCTCCCCAAGGCCGGCGGCGAGAGGATCCGGCTCTCGCGCGACTCATTGATCGAGTCGATCGATCTCGTCGCCCGCGCTGCATCGAAAGACGACATGCGTCCCGTCCTGACCAGCGTCCAGGTGCTGGCCTCGGACAACCGGCTGACCATGGTCGCCACGGACTCCTACAGACTGGCCGTCAGGGAAACTGCACTCAAGGAACCGGTTCCGGTAGAGGTCGACAGGAACATCCCGGCTCAGGCGCTGAAGGAACTGTCCAGGCTTCTGGCTTCAGGTGATTCGGAAGGAGTCAACCTGACGATCACCGATCGTGAAGTGATCTTCGACGTAGACGGGGCAGTGCTTTCCACGACCACGGTGGACGGCCAGTTCCCGAGCTACCAGCAGCTCTTCCCCGAGACCTACGAGCACGATGTGCGGCTGCCCCGCACCGAGTTACTCGAATCGGTCAAGCGTGTCAGCCAGATGGCTCAGAAGAACCGGCCCCTGAAGATATCGCTCACCCCGGGGGAGATCACCATCTCCGCCGAGACGCCCGATCTCGGCGACGCGGAAGAGAAGTTGCCGGCTGCTTTCGAAGGTGAGGAGCTGAGTATCGGCTTCAACCACGAATTCTTCAGGGATGGGATCGAGGCGATTCAGGGTGACGAGATCATGTTGCGTCTGATCTCGCCCCTGAGACCCGGACTGCTGCAGCCGGTGGACGGTGATGATTTCCGCTACCTCGTAATGCCGATCCGCCTCAACGAGTAACCCGATGCTGGTCACCTCGGTTGCGGCTGACCGGATCCGGTCGCTCGACGGGGTACGGCTCGACCTGGACACCGGGGTCACCGCCATCGTCGGGCCGAACGGCACCGGCAAGACGAACCTGCTCGAGGCAACCTACTTCGGTCTGACAGGGCGCTCCTTTCGAACGGCCGACCGGCGGGATCTGATCCCGTTTGCGGGTACGTGGGCACGCTGTCGGGTCGGAGTGCGATCCGCTGAGGGTGTCGAGCACGAGTTCATGTCTTCGGTGAGCCGCGGTCAAGGAAACCGGTTCAATCTCGACGGAGCGGCGATCGACCGTGCGGAAGCGATCGACCGCCGTCCTATGGTCACCGTTTTTTCTCCCGACCGGCTCGATATCGTGAAAGGCCCGCCGGCCATCAGGAGGTCACACCTGGACTCCTGGATTGCCGCCCGTTGGCCGAGGCGGGCCGGTACGAGAGCTGCTTTCGGTCGCGCCCTCGCCCAACGCAATGCACTCATCGCCCGGATCGCGGGCGGTCATGGCGACCGCTCTCAACTGTCACCCTGGAACCGGCAGGTTGCCACTACCGGTGCCGAGTTGACCAATTCGCGAAATGAGGCTGTCCGGGAGTTGTCGGCGCCTTACGAAAAGGCCGGCTCGGAGTTGGGTCTGGTCGGGGTCAACGTGCTGTCGTACCGCCCCGGTTCAACTGGTGACCGGGATGAACTCGAGAGAGGCCTGGAGGAAAGACTCGAAGCCGACCTGAGGCTCGGGCGAACGACCTGGGGCCCCCACCACGACGAATTGAGACTGGAGCTCGACGGTCGGCAGCTGCGCCGCTTCGGTTCGCAGGGGCAGCAACGACTCGGCCTCCTGGCGCTCTTCTTTGCCGAACGTGACGCCTTGCTCTCCGGGGGATCCGCACCGCCCCTGATGCTTCTTGATGACGTGATGAGCGAACTTGACGGAGAGCGTCGCAACCTTCTCGTGGACCGTCTGCTCGAGGGCGGTCAAAGTGTGATCACCGCCGCCGAAAGCAACCTGGTCCCGGCCAGGGAGGATGTGAAAGAACTCCGTGTCCTGGACCTGATCTCCATCAAAGGGAAGGGGCGGGCATTGCCCGCAGAAAACTGCTCACGCGCGGTCGATCCACCTGACGGCCTGCCGGGCGAACCGGATCGTGACGAGACGGCGGGCCTGGGGACCGGGTCCGTCGGGACCGAAGGCCGGGACAGCGTTGAGGGATAGACGCGGCCGGACGGCCCGCCCACAGCCGGCATCCCGGGCGATCGACAGGTTCAAACGAATGATTTCCCCCGAGACGGCCCTGGCTCTGGCCCAGGCTGCCTGGCCCGAGGCGGTGGGGGAGAGGATCGCCGCCGTGACGGAAGTGGCAGAAGAAGTTGAGGGAACGCTGTACGTCGAATGCTCCGGGGCGGTCTGGAGTCAGGAACTGACCTTGATGGAGCCGCGACTTCGCGAAATTCTGGATGCCGCGATGGACGGATCGGGACCTGCCGAGATCCGTTTTCGCGCGGTTTCTTGATCCGGATTGCATCAGTTCCTTGACAAGAGAGTGAAAAATGCCTGATTTGCAGGGCTTTTTAGGGCGTACCTGCGGATTCGATCCGCACGTTACTGGTATTATGGAACCTGAACAATGGTTTTCCACAGCTCTCTCCTGATGGGGGGAATTGAGCTGCTCGGGGCCATCTACCGGCATTTGAAAGGCATCAGTTGGCTGATAATTCGAGCAGCAGTAACGCGTCCTACGGCGCCAAGGACATCACAGTCCTCGAGGGCCTCGAGGCTGTGCGCAAACGGCCGGGTATGTACATCGGATCGACCGGCCCCCGCGGGCTTCACCACCTGGTCTACGAGGTCGTAGACAACTCGGTCGACGAAGCGCTCGCCGGGCACTGCAGCGAAGTCACGGTTACAATTCATCGCGACAACAGCTGCACCGTTCGCGACGACGGGCGCGGCATCCCGGTCGGCATCATGGAGAAGGAGCAACGGCCGGCAGCTGAAGTCGTACTCACCGTGCTGCATGCCGGCGGCAAGTTCGGCGACGGCGGCGGCTACAAGGTTTCGGGCGGTCTGCACGGGGTCGGTGTCTCCGTGGTCAACGCTCTGTCCGAGCAACTTCACCTCAAGATCTGCACGGACGGTTTCGTCTGGGAGCAGGACTACGTGCGTGGCCAGCCGCAAGGCTCTCTGACCAGGGGCGAGGCCACCAGGGAGACCGGCACGGAAATCACTTTCCTGCCCGACAGCGAAATTTTTGAAGTCGTCGACTACGACTTCAACACCCTCGTCGACAGGCTTCGGGAAACTGCATTCCTGACTCGCGGACTCAAGATTCAGATCTCTGACGAGCGGCCCGAGGGCGAGAGCATCTCCTTCCAGTACGACGGTGGCATCGAGGACTTCGTGCGCTACCTGAATCAGAACAAGGAGGCGATGCACGAGAAGGTCGTCTACTTCGAAGGCGACGAAGAGGAAGGTGCGGTCGAAGTCGCGATGCAGTGGAACGGCTCGTACCAGGAGTCGATCTTCAGCTTTGCGAACAACATCAACACCCACGAGGGCGGAACCCACATGTCGGGTTTCAGGTCCGCCCTGACCAGGACCCTCAACGCCTATGCCCGCGGGAAGGGCATCCTCAAGGAGAAGGACGACAACCTCGCCGGCGAAGACGTCCGCGAAGGCCTGACCGCGGTCATTTCGGTCAAGCTTCACGACCCCCAGTTCGAGGGCCAGACCAAGACGAAGCTCGGCAACCAGGAAATCCGTGGCCTGGTCGAGGAGACGGTCAACCGCAAGCTGGCCGAGTTCCTCGAGGAGAACCCGGCGGAGGCGCGACGCATCATCACCAAGGCGGTCGAAGCTTCACGAGCCAGGATGGCGGCTCGCAAGGCGCGCGACCTGACCCGGCGAAAGTCGGCCCTGGAGAACTCGACCCTTCCGGGAAAACTGGCCGACTGCACCGTTCGCGATCCACAGCACGCCGAGATGTTCGTGGTCGAAGGCGACTCCGCCGGGGGTTCGGCCAAGCAGGCCCGCGACCGTTCGACCCAGGCCGTGCTGCCCCTCAGGGGCAAGATCCTCAACGTAGAGAAGAGCCGGATCGACAAAGTCCTGGCGAACAACGAGATTCAGGCGATGATCACCGCAATCGGTACGGGCATCCACGACGAGTTCAACCTCGAGGAGGCCAGGTATCACAAGATCATCATGGCCACGGACGCCGATGTCGATGGCGCTCACATCCGTACCTTGATCCTGACCTTCCTGTACCGGCAGATGCAGCCGTTGATCGACGCGGGTTTCGTCTACATCGCAAAGCCGCCGCTCTACAAGGTCAAGAGAGGCAACCAGGAGACCTATCTCGACAAGGAGTCCGAACTCGAGGAACTGCTCCTGCGTGACCGTTTCGACCAGTTCGAGATAACCGATTCCGACGGCAGGAAGTTGAAGCTGACCAAGGACCGGTGGTTGCGCTACGTACGTCAGTCAAAAGAGTACGAAGGCTGGTCGTCGGCCCTGCAGGCGCAATTCGGGAACGAAGTGGTCCGCTTCGTCGCCGAGTCGCGGCTCCTCGACGAAGCTGCGATCTCGATCGACGAGGTACGCAAGGTGCTCGCCGACGTCGATCACGAGGACGACATCTTCCTTACCGAGATCCTCGAGAGCAAGGGTGGGGACACCGTGGTCAAGGCAGTTCACAAAAAGTCGGGACTGGCCCGGAACCACGTTCTGCCGGCAGCTCTGTTCGAAGGCAACGAGTATCGGCGCTTTGCCGATATTCACGCACAGCTGCTGAGCTCGCTCGGCAGGCCGCCGTTCACCGTGAGCCTGAAAGACCGGACGGGGGAGGCCGAGACCTTCACCGACCTGCATCGCGTCATTCTCGATCTCGCCAAGCACGGCGTTCAGCTGACCAGGTTCAAAGGTCTCGGCGAAATGAACGCCGACCAGCTCAGGGAGACGACGATGGATCCGGCCAGCCGGACTCTCCAGCGGGTGACCCTCGAGGATGCGACCGCTGCCGACCAGATCTTCTCGATGCTGATGGGCGACCAGGTTTCGCCGCGTCGCGACTTCATCGAGACCTACGCCAAGGAAGCGAGCAACATTGATGTCTGACCGACTTCGGCCGATGCTGTCGGCTGCGTGCGGTAGTCCGATCCGCCAACATGCCTGCCGGGCGGCCTCCTGATGGCGCTCGAAGCCCTGACCGGGCACATCGAGGAGCGCGAACTCGAACTGGAGATGCGCTCGTCCTACATCGATTACGCGATGAGCGTGATCGTCGGCCGGGCACTGCCGGACGTACGTGACGGACTCAAGCCGGTCCATCGCCGGGTTCTGTACGCGATGCACGACCTCGGCCTGCAGCCGAACCGTCCCTATCGAAAGAGCGCCACGATCGTCGGCGAGGTGATGGGCAAGTACCACCCTCACGGCGACGCCTCGATCTACGACACGCTGGTCCGCATGGCGCAGGACTTCTCACTGCGCTACCCGCTGGTCGACGGCCAGGGCAACTTCGGGTCGATCGACGACGACTCCGCCGCCGCCATGCGTTACACCGAAGCCAGGCTGACCCGCCTGGCCACGGAGATGCTGCGCGATATCGACTCCGACACGGTCGAGTTCGGGCCCAACTACGACGAGTCGCAGCGTGAGCCGCTGGTCCTGCCGTCGAGGTTCCCCAACCTTCTGGTCAATGGCGCGTCCGGAATCGCGGTCGGCATGGCGACAAATATCCCGCCGCACAACCTGCGCGAGGTGGCTGGCGCCGTGGCCGCCTTGATCGACGATCCGGAGATCACCCTTGACGGCTTGATGGAGCACGTCAAAGGACCGGATTTTCCGGGTGGAGGCATCATGGATCCGACCAATATCCGCGAGGCTTACGAAACCGGCCGCGGCAGTGTCCGGGTTCGCGGCAAGGTCCATTCAGAGCCGCTCAAGGGCGGCAAGGACGCGCTGATCGTCACCGAGCTCCCGTTCACCGTGAAGAAGGGCGGCGACGCCGGCTTTATCGTCAAGATCGCCACGCTGGTCCGGGACAAGAAGCTGGATGGCATCTCCGACCTGCGCGACGAGACCGATCGGACCGGCATGCGCGTGGTGATCGAGCTGAAGCGCGGCGCCGTGCCCAACATCGTTCTCAACAACCTCTTCCAGAAGACACAGCTCCAGACCTCATTCGGCATGAACATGGTCTCGCTGGTCGACGGAGTGCCGCGCACGCTCGGCCTGAGGGACATGATCCGTCACTACGTCGAGCACCAGCGCGAAGTAGTCACCAGGCGGACGCAGTTCAAGTTGCGCCGGGCCGAGGCCAGAGCCCACATCCTCGAGGGACTGCTGATTGCTCTCGACAATCTCGACGCGGTAATCAAGTTGATCCGTGCCTCCCCGGACCCGGACACGGCCCGCGACGGCCTGATCGACGAGTTCGAACTCTCGCGGGCCCAGGCCCAGGCGATTCTCGACATGCGCCTGCAGCGTCTGACTGCGCTCGAGTCCGACAAGATCCGGGCCGAGCACGCCGAGCTGATGGAGCTGATCACCGAACTGAGGACGATCCTCGGCGACGAAAACCGGGTGTACGCGATCGTGCGTGAAGAGCTGCTCGAACTGACCGAGACTCACGGCGACGACCGCCGGACATCGATCGAGCCGTTCGGTGGCGACGTCAACGTCGAAGACACGATCGCCGAACAGCAGATGGTCATCTCCCTGACCAAGTCCGGATATGTCAAGCGAATCGGGGTCGATTCCTACCGCCAGCAGCACAGGGGCGGCATCGGCGTGACGGGTATGAACCTCAAGGAGGGCGATTACATCGAGCACCTCCATATCTCTTCGACCCACGACTACCTGCTGTTTTTCACCAACACCGGCAAGGTGTACCGCAAGAAGGTCTACGAACTGCCGGAAGGGCAGCGCACGGCCAGGGGGAGCGCCCTGGTCAACCTGCTGCCACTGCGGGAAGGCGAGCGGGTGATGGCGGTTATCCCGACCCGTGAGTTCAAGGAGAACCGCTATATCGTCTTCGCCACCGCCCACGGTCAGGTGAAGAAGACCGAGTTCACGGACTACAACACCCGGATCGAGGCAGACGGGATCATCGCGATCAAGATCCGCGATGGCGACGAACTGGTCGGTGTCCAGCTGACTTCGGGAGAGGACGACCTCCTCCTCGTCTCGAAGTCCGGCCACGCCAGCAGATTCAACGAGGATCAGGCCCGGCCGATGGGCCGCGGCACCAGCGGAGTCAAGGGCATGAACGTCAGCCAGAAGGGGAACCGCGTCCTGGCGCTCAACGTCGCCCGGGATGATGCCGAGCTGCTGGTCGTGACCGAAAACGGCTACGGAAAACGCACCGCACTCTCCGAGTACCCGGTCAAGAACCGGGGGACCAAGGGCGTTCTGACGGCCAAACTGACTGAAACCAAGGGCGGCCTGGCCGGTGCGCTGATCGTTCGCGAACATCAGGACCTGATGTTCATCACCGAAAACGGAATGGTCCAGCGCACCTCGGTCGAGGGCATCCGCAAGACCGGTCGTCCCACGCAGGGAGTCAAGGTGATGAACGTCCGCGAAGGCGATCACATCAGTGCGGTCGCCCTGGTGGTCGAGTCCGATGCGGCCGACGTGAACATCGCCGAGGCGGGAGCTTCCAGCCAGGAACCCCTGCCCGAGGACGGCTCGGATGGTGATGCCCCTGCGACGGGTGCGGACAATGCCCGGGCTGGAGAAGGCACCCCGGCTGACGTCGAGGCCGGATCTGCCGAGGCAGGTGGCGACGCGGCGGGCGGCGGTGAAGGTCAAACCGGGTAGTCGGACTGCCTCCCGGTCACGACCGGATTGATCGGAGGGCGGCCCCCAGGGGTCGCCCTCCCTGTTTCAACCGGCGCCGGACTGCCGGGCGCCGGGGTAGGACCCGAGAACCGTCACCCTGCCGGCCTTGCTCCGAAGGCCTTCCAGTGCTTCGATCACACCGGGATCGAGGTCACGACCCTCGATGTCGATGAAGAACAGGTACTGACCGAGGCGCCGACGCTGAGGCCGGGACTCGATCTTGGCGAGATTGATTTCGCGCCTTGAGAATTCGAGCAGCGCCTCCACCAGCGAGCCCGGGTGGTCTTCCCCGAGTTCGGAGAAGACGACGGTCATCTTCCATTCCGAGCCCTTCGCCGGTGGAGGCGCGGTGCCGACCGGGGCCAGCCAGAGGAAGCGGGTCAGGTTGCCGGGTTCGTCCTCGATCCCCTCGCGAAGCACCGTGCAGCCGTAGATTCCGGCGGCGGTTGCGGGACCGAGTGCGGCCAGACCGGGTTCACCCCGGCTGACTTCACGGACGGCCGAACTGGTGCTCTCGGCGACGCGCAGTTCTGCTCCGGGCAACTCCTCCCGGAGGAAACGGGCGCACTGGGCCAGGGGTTGCGGATGGGAGATCACCGTGGTGATGCGATCGAGGGGAGTCGGCGAGGCGGCGATCACTGCGGAGCGCACTTCATGCACGTACTCGCCGATGATCGTGACCGAATCGGCGGCGGCGATCAGCCCGTCGACCGTGTGGCGGACCGAGCCTTCGATCGAATTCTCGATCGGGACCATTGCCCGGTCGGCACGGCCGGAACCGACCGCCTCGATGACCTCGCCGATGGTCCCGCAGGCGACCGCGTCGAAACCTTGGGGCGCGAATCCGCTCGATCGCACCGCTTCCTCACTGAAGGTTCCCGCCGGACCTAGATACGCGACTCTCACGGACGCCTACTCGAAGGAGACGGTGTAGGTCGCCTCGTTGTTGTCGAGGACCTGCTCACCGGGCACTCCTGCGACCTTGACCTCGAGCTGCACCTCGCCGGCCGGTGCCGGGGTCAGCAGGATGGTTGCGGTCCCCGTCTCCCCGATTCCGAGGGTCGGGATGGACTGCTCGAGGCCGCTCCCGCCGTCGACCGAGACCGAGACCGTAACGTCACTCTCTTCGGCCTCACCCTGGTTCTGGACTTCGACATCGACGGCCGGTTCCGTATCGGCCGGGATCACCGTGGAGACCGAAGGATCAAGCGTGACCCCTCCGATCGAGACGGTCCCGAGACCGGTGCCGTGAGTGAGGTTGTCGGTTGCTGACCGGGGTCCACCGCCGACCGCGCTCAGAGCAGCGTCGATGTTGTCCGGGTTCCCCCAGAAGACAGCATCGGGGACAAAGGCCGAACGGGGCATCTCGGGGGCCGAAGCACCGTTGTTGGAGATCGCGTTGTCGATCGAGTGCCTGGTGATCTGGTTGTAGAGAACGTCGGCACCGGCGAGCGTAAGCATCTGGCCGGCGATCGCCTTGATCGCCTGATCGCGCCCTTCGTTCCCGAGCGCGGTGGGCATCTTGGTCGCGATCGTGTCCATAGCGCTCGCTTGCAGCTGATAGCCGAGGGTGAGGGTGTCCTGGGCTGACTGCATGTCCCCGGGTGTGCTCAGCTTTTCAACCCGGCTCAGGAAGCCGTCCATCGCGCTGCGGTCGGACTCGATCTCGCTGGTGAACTCGGTTACCGAAAGCTCACCCGGGTCTTCGAGCAGCCCGAAGAAGGATTCGCTGAGCGTGTTGGTTTCATCGACGATCTGGGTGACGTTGGACGCGTAGTCCTCGAGGGAGCGGTTCTTGCGTGCGTCAAGGCAGCCCTTGGCACCCACGACGAGCAGGACCAGGATGAGCAACGCTGCCCCGAGAGCGAGACCTCGCCGGACCAGCAGCTGTTTGCGCTCGGTCGAGGAAGCCTGGCGTCGCCCACCGGTCCCGCGCCCACCACTCCCTCGACCGCCGCCTCGCGGTCGCCGGTTGCGCGTAGTCCCGGTTTCGTCCCGGGGATCCTCCGCGCTCGTTGGCGGGACCAGGTCGTCTTGGGGATCGGGAAAATCCATAATTAGGCCTGCCGAAGCACATTCGGCGAGGCCAACTTATCCCCTTCAGACCCGAAACGACGATTCACGGGCCGAGTTGCCAATTAACGCCCATCCGGAGGTTTGGTGCACGACTTGCCGAAATTCGTGCAACGGATGATTGGAACGACTGTGATGCAGCGCTTCGAGATTGACAGCCGCCTTGGAAGCGGCGGGTTCGGCACGGTGTATCGCGCCTGGGACAGACGCCTCGAGCGGGACGTTGCGGTGAAGGTGATCGAGACCGACCGGGGGAGCGGGCCGCGGATCAAGCGTGAAGCCCAGGCTGCAGCGAGACTCAACCACCCGGGCATCGTCACCCTGTTCGAGTTCACCCATCACGAGTACGGGCCGGAAGGGGGCCGGGCTTTCCTCGTAAGCGAGCTGATCGACGGCCATACGATCCGGGAACTGATCGATCGCCGCCTGCTCAGCGATCGCGAGATCGCCGAGGTCGGTGCCGACGTCTGTGAGGCACTCGACCACGCCCACTCGAGGGGAGTGGTCCACCGCGACATCAAGCCGGCAAACCTGATGTCGCCCAACCGGGAAGGCGGAGCGAAACTGATGGACTTCGGCGTAGCCCGTCTGACCGACGGTGAGGACCTTACCGGGACCGGCGATGTGCTCGGAACCCTCTCCTACATGTCACCCGAACAGGCCGAAGGCCTGCCTGTCGGCCCCCCGGGGGATGTCTTCTCCCTGGCGTTGACCCTGTTCGAAGCCTGGACCGGCGAAAACCCGCGTCGCCGCGCGACTCCGGGAGCGACTGCACGAGCCCTGGGCGAAGAGGTGCCGCTGCTGGCGGATGCCCGACCAGATCTGCCCGCACCGCTGGTCGAAGCAATCGACGCCTGCCTGGACGCTGAACCCGAGCTGCGCCCGAACGTCGAGGACCTCGGAATCGCCCTCGAGGAAAACCTCGACTACCTCGACGATTCAGTCCGGGTCGATCGTCGGGGCTCCCTCGCGGGCTTGACCGGATTCGGTATCGGCGGTCACTTCGACCTCGGCAGGATCGGTGCCGCCGCCGTCGCAGGTGCCACCCCCGCGACGGTGATGGCCGTTACCGGCCAGGCCGATGCCGGCTCGGTCGGACTGCTCTCCCTGGTCGTGGCAATGATCGCCCTGGTCAATCCACGAACCGGTTTCCTCGCTGCCGGTCTCGGTCTCGCCGCCTGGCTCAACTTCGGGGCTTCGCTGCCGGGGGCCGCTCTCGCTGCGGTTCTCCTGCTCGCCCTTCCGGCACTGCTGATCCGTGGCTCGGGGCGCGTCGTCGCGCTGATCCCGTTGGCCCCCCTGCTCGGAGCGATCGGCCTCGCTCCGGCCTTTCCGGCCCTTGCGGCACTCGCGAGTGAGCGGCGGGACAGAGTCGTGGTCGCGGTTGCCGGCCTGACGGTCACTGCATTTGCAGAGGCCGCCACCGCCAGAAGCCTCCTGTTCGGCCGCTTCACCGAGGTCAAGGAAGACTGGAAGGGTTCGGTCCATTCGCTGTTCGCTGACCTGCTGCTTCCGGTCATGACTTCCTCCACCTATCTCGTTGCCCTTGTCGTCTGGGTTGCCGTGGCCGTTCTGCTCGGGGCGCTCGTCTCCCGCCTCAGGGATCGCCGTGATCAGGCAGAACCTCGGGTGATGGGGCTTGCTGCCGTAGAATCCGATCGTGTCCGGAATGCCCAGTGACCCGATGACGGGCGGCCGAGGGGTGCGGCTGTGAGTCTGTTCCGCAACTTCGAGGCCCGTATAGAAGGCCTTGTCGAAGGGGTGTTCAGCCGTGCCTTCAGCTCCGAGGTTCAGCCGGTCGAGCTCGCCCGCAAACTCGCCAAGGAGATGGACTCCCACAAGACGGCGTCGGTCGCCCGGGTCTACGTTCCGAATGAATACACGGTCCACCTGTCACCGGCCGATCGCGAGAAGCTCGAGGGCTACGAACGATCGCTGGAGCAGGAGCTTTCGGGGTACCTGCTGGAACACGCCCGCAACCGGGGTTACGATTTGCTCACCCGGCCCGAGGTCAAGTTCAACACCGACGACCGGCTCCGTCTCGGCGAGTTCGGGATTCAGACCCGGCTGGTCAAGGCGCCCTCACGCGAGGGCGAGCGGCCGGAGCAGGCCGAGGAAGGCAAGACGATGGTCTACACCGCCCCGCCGAAGCAGCCTTCGCGGCCACCCGTTGCCGGCGAAGCGACCAGCCGCCTTCCTCAGGCGGTGATCGAGTCGGGCGACCGGCGGATCGCTGTGCCCGGAACCAGGGCGGTCGTCGGCAGATCCGAAGAAGCCGACTGCGTCCTGCCTGACCCCAACATCTCCCGCCGGCACGCTGAACTGCGACAGAGGCCCGAAGGCGACTGGGAGATAGTCGACATGAACTCGACCAATGGGGTCAAGGTCAACGGACGGCGCCTGGCTTCGGCGCGGCTGCGCGACGGCGATCAGGTGACGTTGGGCACGACGACCTTCCGCTTCGTCCTGGAAAGGTAAGTTCGGCGGTCAATTGGATTTCGAGCCGCTTTCACTTGCACTCAAGTTCGCCTTTCTCGGGGTTCTCTACCTCTTTCTGCTCTGGATCGCCAGGAGCGCCCGCAAGGACCTCAAAGTGAACTCGGGTGTGGCAGCGGGCCCGGAAACGGGCTTCGGCGGCGGAGGTGCCACCCGCGACGGCTGGCTCGTCGTGGAAGCAAGCGACAACCTCGACCCCGGTAGCCGCTACGACCTCTTCGGTGGAGTAACGCTCGGCCGTTCTGACGACGCTGACATCGCGTTCTCCGACCGCTACGCCTCCGGCCTCCACGCCAGGGTCTACGCTCGGGCGGGCAGGTATTACGTCGAGGATATGAATTCGACCAACGGCACCCTGCTGAACGGTGCCCCGGTTCTGGGCGAGACGGAGATCCCCGACGGGTCGACGATCTCAATAGGCGACACTTCATTCCGCTTTCAACTGGACGACTAGATGATCCGCGTTTCCCGACATTCCGAGAGAACCGACACCGGCCGCCAGCGCCAGGCGAACGAGGACTCACTGCTGGCCCGGGCACCGCTGTTCGTGGTTGCCGATGGCATGGGTGGGGCGCAGGCCGGCGAAGTCGCTTCGATGACTGCGATCCAGGCTTTTCAGGACGGCCTGGCCGAGGGATCTTCCGAGGACGCCCTCGAAGGCTCGATCCGTCTGGCCAACCGGACGATCTACGACCGGGCGAACGCCGATTCGTCACTCTCCGGCATGGGCACGACGGTCACTGCCGCCGCGGTCGACTCCCAGCGCGAAGAGGTCGTGATCGGGCACGTCGGGGATTCGCGGGCCTACCGGCTGCGCGACGGGATCATCCAGCGATTGACCCGCGATCACTCGCTGGTCGAGGAAATGCGACGTCGCGGGCAGATCACCGAGGAGCAGGCTGAAGACCACCCCCAGCGGTCGATAATCACCCGTGCTCTGGGTCCGGAGCCCGAGGTTGAAGTCGACGTCCAGAGCGTGCCGGCCGAGCCAGGCGACATCTTCATGCTCTGTTCGGACGGCCTGACCACGATGCTGGCCGACGAGCGCATCCGCGTGCTCATCGAGGAAGCCGACAGCCTGGATGCGGCCACGCGGGCTCTGATTGAAGAGGCGAACATAGCCGGGGGCCGGGACAACATCACCGTTCTGCTGTTCGAGATCGAGGATCCGGCGAACCCGATCGCCCGGGGAGACGGACCCACCTTGATCTCCCGCACCAGAAGGGGTCGCAGCCGAGCGGCGGGGACGGCCGACTCCCGGGGAAGGGGTTCCGGAGTCGGCGGTGTCCTGCTCAAGACCGTCGCCGGCCTGCTCGTGATCGCTGCCCTCATGGGCGGGGCTCTGGTAGCCGGCCGTCAAGTCTGGTTCCTCGGCACGGACGATGCCGGAAGGGTCGCACTGTATCGAGGGCTGCCTTATGAACTGCCTTTCGGCATCTCGCTCTACCAGCGGGAATACTCGGCCGCAGTCCAGACCTCCGACCTCGGCAGCCAGCGTCAGGAGGCGGTGACCGGTCACTCATTCCGTTCGCGCGACGACGCCACCTCGCTGATCGCGGATATCGAGAACAACGAGGGCAGCTAGGTGGAGGTCCGGGCGGCGGGTGGATCGGCCCCCCGCCGCGGTTCGGCCCGCAATCGCGAACTGCTGGCCCTGATTCCGGTGGCACTGCTGCTGACCATCGGCTTCGCTGCGGTCTTCGCGCAGAACGACAGCCAGCTCGGCAACCTCAGCCTGTCCTACGGTCTCTACTTCCTCGCAGTCTGCCTGGCCACGCACATCTATATCCGGATCCGTCTGCCGGATGCCGATCCGTATCTCTTTCCGCTGATGGCCCTGCTGACGGCGATCGGGCTGGTGATGATCTATCGGCTCGACGCCGAACTTGCCCGCGACCTGGCCCGCGATCAGGCCAACTGGTTCGTACTCGGCCTGGTTCTCTTTGCGGTGGTCGTACACGTCCTGCGGGACTACTCGGTGCTCGAACGCTACCGCTATACGATCGCCCTGACCGGCATCGGGCTCCTGCTTGCGCCGCGGCTGCCGTTCCTTGGCGAGCAGGTCAACGGTGCCTATCTCGGCATCCGCATCGGCCCGGTCGGTTTCCAGCCCGTGGAACTGGCAAAGCTCTGCATCGTCGTATTCCTTGCCAGCTACCTGCGCGAGCATCGCGAACTGCTGGTGGTGGGAGCCAGGCGCATCCTCGGGGTGACGCTGCCACCGTTGAAGCATTTCGGCCCGCTGCTGGTCGTCTGGGGGGCTTCGATGTTCATGCTGATCTTCATCCGCGACCTGGGCAGCTCGCTGATGTTCTTCGCCGCATTCCTGGCGCTGCTCTACGTTGCGACCGGCCGGCTCTCTTTCATCACCATCGGCCTGGCCATGTTCATGGCCGGTGCCTGGGTGGTCTACTCGACGGTATCCCACGTGGCCGACCGCGTCGACATCTGGCTCGACCCGTACCAGGACCCTTCCGGCGCCGGTTACCAGGTGCTCCAGTCGATGTTCGCCCAGGCCGATGGTGGCCTGCTGGGCGAAGGTTTCGCCAGGTCGATGGTCGTGATTCCCGGTAGCTCGGGCGACGGCTTCCTGCCGGCCGCCCATACCGACCTGATCTACAGCCTGATCGTCTCCGAGCTGGGCCTGTACGGCGGGGCCGCCGTGATCTGCATCTACCTGCTGGTGGCCGCCCGCGGTTTCAAGATCGCGATGATGGCCAACGACGGCTTCTCCAAACTTCTGGCCACCGGGTTGACCACGGTCTTTGCGTTTCAGGCTTTCGTGATAATCGGCGGAGTCACCCGGGTCATCCCGCTCACCGGAGTCACCCTGCCTCTGGTCTCATACGGCGGGAGTTCGATCCTCGCCAACTTCATACTGCTGGCACTGCTTCTGCTGGTGTCCGACCGCGCGCGGCGCGAAGCACGCCGTGGCGGTCCGGCACCGCCTGCCGGGGTCTGGTCGTGAACGCGCGAATCGTCAGGCTCTTCGGCTTCATCGCGATCAGCTTCGCAGTGCTGGTCGGCTTCACTTCGCAGTGGACCGTCTTCGGCGCGGAGGATCTCAAGCAGCAGAGTGCGAACAAGCGGCCCCTTTTCAAGGCCCAGCAGATCAAGCGGGGACGGATAACGGCCGCCGACGGAACCCTGATCGCCCGGTCGGTCGGCACCGGGCAGGGGGCATCCCGGCAGTATGTTCGCGAGTATCCGCTGGGAGGGCTCTTCGGACATCCGGTCGGCTACAACTTCGTCGAGCAGGGCAACTCGGAGTTCGAGCAGTTCCACAACGACGAGCTGACCGGTGAGGACTCGGAGTTCACCACGCTGTTCGACGAACTCAGGGGGCGCAAACAGGTCGGCAGGAACGTCTCGACCAGCCTCGATCCGACCGCCCAGCAGACGGCCTTCGACCTGCTGGCCGGCCGCCCCGGCGCCGTGGTCGCGATCGAACCGGACACCGGCAGGGTCAGGGCGATGGCCAGCCAGCCGCCATACGACCCCAACCTGATTCCCGAGCAGCTCAGCGAGTTGAACGCCGACCCGGGCTCGTCACTGGTGAACCGTGCCACCCAGAGCCCCTACCCGCCGGGATCGACCTTCAAGCTGGTAACGGCCACCGCGGCCCTCGACAGCGGCAACATCGATCCCGACACCTTGATCGACGCTCCCGCATCACTGACCGTCCAGGGGCAGCCGCTGGCCAATTCGGGTGGCTCCGCTTTCGGCGAGATCAACGTGACGACGGCGCTGACCAACTCGGTGAATACCTTTTTCGCCAAGCTCGGCCGCCGGGTCGGTGAAGAGACTCTCTACGAATACATGGACCGCTTTGGATTCAACTCGAAACCCGACATCGACCTGCCGTCGACCCAGCTCGCCACCAGTGGTGTCTTTGGTCCTGACCGCCGGCCATTGAGGGCCGACGAAGGTGTGGACATTTCCCGGATCGCGATCGGGCAGGAACGACTGCTCACGACTCCGCTTCAGATGGCTGAGGTCGTGGCGACGATCGCCAACGACGGTGATCTGATGAAGCCCCGGATCTGGGACACGGTGAGTGATGTCGACGGCCGCACCGTTGACACGATGGAACCGTCACGCCAGTCGGAGGTGATGTCCGAGGAGACCGCCTCCCAGTTGACGGAGGCGATGCGTGCCGTGGTCGACGAAGGAACAGGCACCGCGGCCGCGCTCAGCGGTATCGATGTCGCCGGCAAGACCGGCACTGCCGAAGTGATGCGGGAGGAGTGCGCCGGCCTTCCCAACCAGGCCTGGTTCGTCGGTTTCGCCCCGGCGGATGACCCGCAGATTGCCGTCGCCGCTACGGTTGAGTGCACCGACGGCCAAGGCGGTACCGTTGCCGCTCCGATAGCGGCCGGCGTGATGCAGACCCTGATTGGCGGATGAACAAGTGACCCGATTGACAGAGGGAACAGTCGTAGACGGCCGATACCGGGTGAAATCTCTGATCGGTTCCGGCGGCATGGCCGACGTCTGGCTGGCCGAAGATCTCCACTTGCCGCGCAGGGTTGCACTCAAGGTCCTGCACGACCATTTCGCCCGCGACCCGGAATTCATCGAACGCTTCCGCCGTGAGGCCGAGGCTGCCGCAGCGCTGCAGCAGGTCAACATCGTCTCGATCTTCGACCGCGGCCAGGTCGATCACACCTACTACATCGCGATGGCCTACCTCGACGGTCGCACTCTGAGGGACCTGATCAATTTCGGCCTGACCCCGACCGAGTCGGTAGCGATCGTGCGACAGGTCCTCGAAGCGGCAGGCTTCGCCCATCGGCACGGGGTGATCCACCGCGACCTCAAGCCGATGAACGTGATCGTCGATTCGACCGGTCTGGCGACGGTCACCGACTTCGGCATCGCCCGGGCGGGGCTTTCGGAGATCACCGAGGCCGGCTCCATCCTCGGGACGGTCAACTATCTGTCACCCGAACAGGCCGAAGGTTACGAAGTAGGCCCGCCTTCCGACCTCTACTCGGTTGGCGTGATCCTCTATGAGTGTCTCACCGGCCGGTTGCCCTTCGAGGGCGACACCGCGGTCGCCGTCGCGCTGAAGCAGCTTTCCGAGCAGCCGCCTGCACCGAGCACCTGGAACCCCGACGTTTCACCGGCTCTCGATGCGGTCGTGATGACGGCGTTGCGCCGCGAGCCCTACGAGCGCTACCAGGACGCCGACTCGTTCATCGCCGCTCTCGACGCGGCCGAGGCAAAGCCGGGAGAGGTTTACGAAGAACCAACTCCCAGATGGCCCTGGGTCGTCGGTGTGATTTCCGCGGTGTTGATCGGGCTGATCCTCTGGGGGATGTTGCGCGACAACACTGTCGAGGTACCGCGTGTTGTCGGCTCCGACCTCGACAGCGCGATCACCAGGCTGGGGGCCGATGGTTTCACGGTCGGCGATGTCGAGCGCGTTCAGCGCGACGTCCCGTTGAACCAGGTGGTCAACCAGGATCCCGTCGGAGAAGCCGACCGGGACTGCAAGCTTTTCGGCTGGTTCTGCTCCGATCCGGATGTGGACCTGACAGTCAGCGGCGGCCCCGGGCAGGTGGAGGTCCCGGACGTTGCCGGACAGACCCGGGAGGTGGCCGAGCAGACCCTCGACGAAGCCGGGCTCGGGGTAGCGGTCGAGACCAGGAATTCCTCCGACGTGCCGTCCGATTTCGTCATCGAGACGAGTCCGCCGGCAGGTGAATCGGTACGCCGTGGCTCCCAGGTGACGCTGATCGTCTCCAGCGGCCCCGGCCAGGTGTCAGTGCCGCCGGTCGTCGGCCAGATGAAAAATGCTGCCGAACAGCAGCTTTCCGCCCGTGGGCTCGAATCGTCTTCCCGCGAGCAGGCCAGCGACCGGCCCAGCGGAGAGGTCCTGTCCCAGTCCCCGGATGCGGGGACCAAGGTCGATCCGGGTTCGACCGTGGAGCTGGTCGTCTCGTCCGGTCCCGAGCCGGTCACCGACGTCGACGTACCGAACGTGGTCGGCCTGACCAGATCCGAGGCGGTCTCGGACCTGCGTGCCCTGGGTCTCTCGCCGTCGGTCCAGGAACAGCCGACCGACATTCAGCCCCAGGACGGCAGGGTGATCGACCAGAATCCCGGTGGTGGATCGACGGTCAAGGAAGGGACGCGTGTCGTGGTGACCGTCGGCGTCTTCCAGAGTCCGGGCGGGGGCACCTCACCTGATGGATCCGGCAGCCCCTGATGAAGGTCGCGGTGCTGAGCGGGGGACGTTCCAGCGAGCACGAGATCTCGCTGATGTCCGGTCAGGCGGTCACTGAAGGTCTGCGCCAGGCCGGTCACGAAGTGGTGAACGTGGTCATCGGTAGCGACGGCCGCTGGAGCTGCGAGGGGGCTCCGGTTTCGATCGTCCCAGGTGAGGGTCTGGTCGGTCACGCCGCCGACGGCGGGCCTGCGGTCGGCGGGGAGTCCGGTCACGGAACGCAGGCCGGGCCGGACCTGACCGGGGTCGAGGTCGCATTCCCGGCGCTCCACGGACCGTTCGGTGAGGACGGGGTGACCCAGGGCGCGCTCGACACCGCGGGGCTGCCGTACGTCGGCTCTCCGGTTCTCGGCTCGGCGGTCTGCATGGACAAGCTCACCCTGAAGCGGCTCTGTGCCGATTTCGGCATCGCCCAGGTGGACTTCGTCCAGGCACCGGATCCCGACCAGGGCAAGGGGGGAACCGGTCCGGGAGGCGGTCTCACCTCGGGTGGCACGAGTGACACCGGCGACTGGCGACAGAGGGCCCTGGCCATGGAGTGGCCGCTCTGGGTCAAGCCGGCCCGGCTCGGGTCGAGTGTCGGCATCACCCGGGTCGAGCGCCCCGAAGACCTCGATGCCGCCGTCGCCGAAGCCGGTGAGCACGACCCGAGGGTGATAATCGAAGCCAACTGCTCCGGCCGTGAGGTCGAATGCTCGGTACTCGGAAACCTCGCTCCGGAAACCTCGCTTCCGGGTCAGATCATTGCCGATGCGGAGTGGTACGACTTCGAAGCCAAGTACACCGAGGGACGGATGAGCCTCGAGGTGCCGGCCCAGATCGGCGAATCGACAACTGCGGAGCTTCGAAACCTCGCCGCGGAAGTCTTCCGGCTGGCTGACTGCTCCGGTCTGGCCCGCTGCGACTTCTTCGTCGAAGAGGACGGCCGGGTGCTGCTGAACGAAGTCAATACGATGCCCGGCTTCACCAAGACCTCGGTCTACGCCAAGCTCTGGGAAGCCTCCGGATTGCCGTATCCGGAACTCTGTTCGAGACTGATCGAGTTGGCAGTCGAACGACACCGTCGCGAAGCCGCCCACAGCTTCTGACCCTGTCGTCGGGGGCCGTTCGCCGGAGGCGGCCCGGCCGGGCTGTCCTCAATCGAACAGCTTCACGTCCGAGATCGCGACGCCGTAGCCGTCATCGGTCTCGGCCGGCGTGGTCGCCCAGAGCAGGTAGTACTGGTACTGCTCGTCAGCGGTGATCAGCTCGACCCGCTGGCGCGAGCTCATTTCCGGGACGAGGGCGAGGCTCGTCCATTTGGACACCTCGTCCGGGACGGGGTCGTTGGCGCCGTAGACCTCGAGCGTCCAGCCGGGGGTCGGAGTCAGCACTTCCATCGCGTTCGCGGTCACCGGCTCGCCCGCATCCACTATCACTCCGACGCCCGATTTCGGATCGAAGGTCGGTGCCTGGTAGGTCTCGCTCGTCCAGGAAGAGGCGTTCGGATCGGAGTCGATCGCGAGGGCTGCTTCGGCCGGGTGTTCGGTCTCGTCGCCTTCGGGATCGTAATCGACGGCTGCGACCAGTTCGATCTGGCTGCCGCCTGCTCCCGCACCGGTTCCGTCTTCAACCGCGCCGCCACCGCCACCGCCCCCGGTGTCTCCGCGGGAGATCAGATAGGCCGCTCCGGCGGTGATCACGAGAGCGGCAAGCAACATCACCACTGCGGGCCACGGAGAGCTCCGCTTTCCCGGGAGCCGGCGGCTCGGCGGCGGGACCGCGTCGAGCACCGATGTCGCTTCGCCGCTGGTCCCCCCGGCCCTGATCGCTTCGACCTCGAGCGCGGCCTGGAGGTCGGCGGCCATGTCGTCGATCGTCTGGTAGCGGTCATCCGGGTTCTTCGCTGTGGCCATGTCCACGACGCGCGCCGAAGCGGCCGAGATGTCGGGTCGCCTGGTCTGGACATCCGGGAGCGCTTCGTTGACGTGCTTCATCGCCACGCCGACCTGGGTGTCGGCTTCGAACGGCACGTCCCCGGTCAGCATCTCGTAGAGCACGATGCCGAGCGAGTAGGTATCGGACCGGGGGTCGACGCCTTTCCCCATCGCCTGTTCGGGAGCGACGTAATCGGTCGTGCCGATCACCTTGCCGGTGGCAGTCACGCCTTCGTCGTTGAGTTGGCGGGAGATCCCGAAGTCCGTCAGCTTGGCGCGTCCGGTGGCGTCGATCAGCACGTTCTGCGGCTTGACGTCGCGGTGGACCATCTCGCGTTCGTGAGCGACCGACAGCCCTTGTGCGATCTCCACCCCGTAGGCGAGCGCCTCGGTGACGTCGAGTGCGCCGACCCGGCTGATCCGCTGCTTGAGGGTTTCGCCCTGGACGTACTCGAAGACGATGTAGGGGCGGCCGCCGTCCTCACCGGCGTCGATCACCGCGACGATGTTCGGGTTCGAGAGTTTGGCCACCGCGCGGGCTTCCTGGTTGAAACGCTCCAGCTGGTCCTCGTGCCGGGTCATCTCCTGATGCATGAGTTTGACCGCGACCGGCCGGTCGAGAACTTCGTCGCGTGCGAGGTAGACCGTGGACATCCCGCCCGAGCCGAGCTTGGCTTCCAGCCGGTACCGGTCGGAGAGGATCGTTCCGATCATCTGAGCGCTTGCCGGAGGGTGGTTCATGGACAGCCGGGAATTCTCGACGAATTCTGAAAGCCGAGCCTCACCGATTCACCGATCCGGGCTGCGAAAACTCATTGAAAGGCGAGACTATCCTGCGCCGCAGCCGGACGCGGTTTCCTCCCGCAAATCGGGAAAAAACGGCCAGTCGTGCTCAGGGACGGATGACGGACTTCGGCCCGGCCCCGACCGTGCCGATGGTCGCGGCCTCCGGGTAGTACCGGCGGAGCAGATCGAGGGCGGCGGTTTCGTCCTTCGCGGGAACCACGCAGCAGAAGCCGCAGCCCATATTGAAGACCTCGTACATCTCCTCTTCGGGGACCCCGGCACGCTCGGCGATCAATGCGAAGACCGGCTGTGGCGGCAGGGGGTCGCTCACTTCGTACGACACGTCCGCCTTCAACCGCAGCAGGTTGTCGAGTCCGCCGGAGGTGATGTGGGCCAGGCCATGGACCTCGACGGGCGAGGCGATCAGGTCCATCACCGCCTTGACATAGATCTCGGTCGGTTCGATCAGGATGTCGCCGAGGGGGCGACCGAGCCTTTCGTCGTCCATCGCAATTCCGTCGAGCGCCCGTCGAGCCAGCGTGTACCCGTTCGAGTGGATGCCCGACGATGGCAGTCCGATGATCGCGTCGCCTTCACTCACGGCAGAGCCGTCGATGATCGAGTCGAGCCTGACCGTGCCGAAGCAGGCTCCTGCGATGTCGAAGCCCTTGACCAGATCTCCGATCTGGGCCAGCTCGCCTCCGGGGATTTCGATCCCGGCCAGTTCGGCCCCGCGGGCGAGACCCAGGCCGATCTGCTCGCACTGGTCCGGATCGGCACTCTCGACCGCGAGGTAGTCCAGCATCGCGATCGGCTCTGCGCCGACGCAGATGATGTCGTTCACGTTCATGGCGATGCAGTCGATACCGATCGTGTCGTAACGGCCGAGCTGCTCGGCGACCAGCAGCTTGGTGCCGACACCGTCGGTGGAGAGCGCGATACCGGTCGTCTCGTCGAGCTTCATCACGGCTGCGTAGTGACCGCGGAGGTCAACCTGCCGGGAGGGACGACCGATGTCCGCTGTTGCCAGCGCGGCGACCAGGCGGCTGACCGCGAGGTCGGCGTCGGACTGGCTGACCCCGGCCCGTGCGTAGGAATCCTCGACTTCGGAATTCACGCCGCCACCCCCCGACCCCTCGGGAATCGCCCACCCGCTTTCCGGCCACTGCTCATTGCCTGCGATTCAACACCAGATCGAGGAGGGGTGGCGTTTCGGGCGTCGCCGAGCCGTGAAAGGATCAGCAGTCCGAAGGCGATCCGGTAGGTGGAGTAAGGCATCAGGGCCCGGTCCCGCTCGACCATACCGATCAGCCCGTTCGAGGCCAGGGTCGAAGCGAAGGAGGTGAGCAGGCCGACCGCCAGCCACTTCTTCTGACGACGGTCGACCCCCCGTCCGGCGAGCCGGAATCCTTTCAGCGCGACCGCACCGAGGATGACGGGCAGAGCGACGGTGCGCGACAGCCGGTTCGCCTGATCCCGATTGAACCCGCGCAGCCGGGCTGCGGTCAGGGTGGCACCGTTGCGGGAAACCCCCGGCATCAACGCGGCCGCCTGAGCGACCCCGAGGGCCAGCCCGTCTACTGCATTCGCGTCGCCGTGGCCGCGGCTCTGGGGCCGGCGGTCGGCGAGGGCCATCAGGACGCCACCGACGATCAGGCCGGCTGCGGTCGAACGCGGCCCACCGAGCCCGGACTCGATCGTTCGCTCGAAACGGAAGCCGACCAGCGCGGCCGGAATGAAAGAGAGCGACAGTACGGCTGCCCTACGGCCGTCGAAGGCGCGGATCTCCTCGGCGATCTCGGTTCGGCGCGTCAGGAGCAGGGCCATGGCAGCCCCGGCATGGAGGGCGATCTCGAAGCCCTTGCGGAGTTCCGGGTCAAGGGAGTCCCAGCCCCAGCCGGTGAGCCGGGGGATCATGGTCAAGTGGGCCGAGCTGGAGACCGGGAGGAGTTCCGTCGGTCCCTGGACCAGACCCAGCATGACTGCGCGCTGAATGTCAGTCGTACCCCGTTTCAGAAGAGCGATCCTATTCCCGACTAGACTTTGAGGGCTCAATGCGCCGACCTGACTTCCATCTGCGCCGGTACCAGCTCTGGCAGATGGCCGGGGACGGACTGCTGATCGTAGCGGCCTACTTCCTCGCCTTCCAGCTGCGCTTTCTCGACGATCCCGGAACGATCCCGTCGCGTTATCTCGATCTGTTCTTCGGCTCGGTCGGATTCGTCGTCGCCGGAAAGCTGGCGATCTTCCACCTGTTCGGCCTCTACCAGAAGTGGTGGAGGTTCATC
>JAUQWL010000191.1 GCA_030835185.1 Solirubrobacterales bacterium
CGAAGAGATCGTCGCCCCCGGGCCTGATGCCGCTGTCGGCCGCGCCGCCGCCGCTTTCGCTGCCGGTGCTGCGGGGGGCGCCGTCGCTTCAAAGGCCGGTCAGACCCGGCCAGACGATGCCCTTGAGGCGAAGGTGGCCGAGATCAAAGCTGCTCAAGCCGGTTCGAAGCAGTCCGCAGTCTCTTCGGCGCCGGCCGAAGGGGAGGCCGTCCTGCCCGAACGGCCGGATCCGTCCGAACCGCCGCCACCGCAGATTCCCGGGCTTTCTGCCGTCGAGCGACAGCTAAGTGCCGACAGCATCGAGCGCGACCGGGCACTCAGGGAAGCCGAGAGCAGACTGCGCGAGATCGAGCGCCGCGCCGAGGATGCCGAGCGCCGCGCCGCATTCGCCGAGCGTCTGGCTCAGCTGAAGATCGAAGAGAGCGAGCGCGAGCGACGGATCGATGAAGTGATCTCCGGAATCGACCGGGCCGAAGATCGTGCCCGCGAAGCAGAGCTGCGGGCCGAAGCGGCCGAAAAGAAGGCGGCTTCCGCCCTGGAACTGGGGAGCACCTCGCGTGGGCCGATCGCAGCCCGATCCTCCGTCGCCCCGGGCCAGTCAGCCGGCGAAGCGCACTCACGCGGTGCCTCTCCGGAAGACCCCGCGGTTCCGGAACGGACGACCGACCGGTCAGGCTGGTCGTCGGCCGGCGGGCCCTCGCAGCCAGAGGGTCCCCCGGCGACCGGGGCGCCGTCCGGAACGGTGACTCCTTCACAGGCCCGGAGCACGCGATCCGACGCTCTCAGCCTCAATTCCGCGAGCTTCGAAGAACTCCGGGAGGCCGACCTCTCGGTGACGCAGGCGACGAGAATCCTCGCCTACCGCGAGCGATTCGGGGGCTACACCTCGATCGACGACCTCGAGAAGGTCCCCGGCTTTCCCGCCGAGACGGTCGCCGACATGCGCGGCCGCTTCACCGTCTAGTCGATTTCGATGTAGCGCCCCGACGGGCCGAGGTTGATCACTTCGGTGTCACCGATGGACGAGGTCTGTCCCCAGGCCTCGTGGATGTGTCCACAGACGGCGAGCTTCGGAGCCTGCCGTTCGATCGCCGCCAGGATCGCAGTGCTGCCGAGGTGAAGCCCTTCGGAAGTTGTGTCGCAGTGGTCCTTCGGTGGAGAGTGGACCACCAGCACGGCATCGTCCGGCAGATCCTCGAGGGCCGCTTCAGCCTCGGTCTCGTCGAGGTCGAAGCTCCAGTCCCACGGCGTAGTCGGAATACCGGCGCCGAGCCCGAAGAAGACCTGCCCGTCGATCTCGAGCGCGTCCCCGTGGAGCACATGGGCGGCGGGCCACAGCCGTTCCACAGAGTCGGTCAGAGCGTCATGGGTTTCGTTGTTTCCGGGGACCAGCACCGTGGGTGTCTCGATCGCCGCCAGGGCGGAGATCGCTTCGTCGAGCCCCTGGTGGACCGAAGCGAAGTCTCCCGCGCCGATAACGACGTCGGCGTCGGTGGCCATAGCGGTCAGGGTTTCGGCCTGGGCGAGGTCACGGTGAAGGTCACTGAAGGCGAGTAGGCGCATGGCCCCAGCCTAGTCAACGTCGCGGGGCCGGCGTCAGCCGGCGGATGCCTCCCAGGCTTCGGTCAGCCGGAGCCAGATTTCACTTCGCGCAGGGAAGGCCGGCACGGCGTGGCGCAGGCGGTCCATCGGAACCTCGCCGATCAGGGCGATGGTGGCCGCGTGAATCCAGTCGGCGGTCTCGAAGCCGGTGAAGGTCGCCCCGACGATTACGCTGCTGTCCCGGTCGACGACCAGACGGCAGGTCCCGTCGACGCCCCTGCCGGTGAATGACGCTCCGGCAGTGGAGCCGGTCGGTACGTCGACCGCAAGCGCGTCGATCCCTGCCTCGTTCGCCGAGTCGAGAGTCAGGCCGACCGCGGCGACCTGCGGGTCGGTGAAGGTAACCCTCGGTGAGCCTTTCGCCTCGGAAGTGGCGAGTGCGCCGCGGCCGAGGATCTGCTCGGAAGCCACCCAGGCCTGGTACTTCCCCATATGGGTCAGCAGGGCCCGCCCGTTTACGTCACCGATCGCATAGAGCCAGTCGTGGCCGTTCAGGCGGAGGTCATCCCCGGTCTCCAGGAACCCGTCGGCCCGGATGCCGACCGACTCCAGGCCCAGGCCTTCCACCTGCGGCCTCCGTCCGATCGCTACCAGCAGTTCGGCGGACGTGATCTCTCTGCCGTCGTCGAGTTCGAGGGAGGTGGAGCCTTTCTTGCCCGAGGCGCCCACTGCCTTGGCGCCCGTGATGACCTCGACTCCGTGGCGCCCCCGGAGGGCCTCTTCGACCTGCGCCCCGGCAAACGGCTCTTCCTTCAGGAGCAGGCGGTCAGTCGCCTCGACCAGGGTCACGCGGGTACCGAACGACGCCCATGCCTGGGCCAGCTCGCATCCGACCGGGCCGCCGCCGAGGACGGTCATCGATTCGGGGGCGCTTTCGGCCGTGGTCGCCTGACGGTTGTTCCAGGCCCCGACCGAGTCGAGGCCGTCGATCGGCGGCATCGAAGCCCCTGTCCCGGTGGCGATCACGACCGCCCGCCTCGCGGTCAGCTCCTGTCCGTCAACCGCTACCCGCCGGTCACCGGCGAGCCGGCCGTCGCCTCGAAACAGCTTGATGTCCCTTCTTTCGAGCCACGGAATCTGCGAGGAGTCGTCGAGGTGGTGAATCACCTCGTCACGGCGCGAAAGTGCCGCCGCAACATCCAGGGAGCCGGTGACCGCCTGCTTCACGCCGGCGACCCGTCGCGCTTCGTCGAGCAGCTCGCCCGGCCGCAGCAGCGCCTTCGACGGCATGCAGGCATAGAAGGAGCATTCGCCGGCTACCAGGTGGCGCTCGACGATCGCCACGTCCAGGCCCGCTTCGGCCACCCTTCCGGCCAGCACCTCACCGGCCGGGCCGGCACCGATCACGATGACATCGAACTCGGTGCTGCGGGTGGGGTTGCTCATTCGGGTCCTCTCGGTTGCCGGGCACGGATGCGGGGCGGTCACTGCGGTTCTACTCCATTACGACCGCAGTTTCCCCGATTCGGTTCAAAGGGCGTACAATGGATGGGCATCAACCGCGGGGACGACAGGCTTCGACGCAGTCGTACGTGCGGAGAGTTGCAGGTCGAGGATGTCGATGGCCTCGTTAAAAATCGGCAAAAAACCAATACGTGCGGACCATGAGTTCGCCCTCGCCGCTTAGCTAGAACCTAAGCGATGAGAGTCGGTCCTCCCTCGGCCCGTGGGGAGGGGCACCGGCTTCAGAAACGGGCTCACCCGCGAGGATCGCCTCGACCTCAAGGGGACAATTCAGGGGCTTGGTCTCTCGCAGTGCCTGCCGGCACGGACCCCGGGAGACGACAACAAAGAGCCGGCTAAACCTGTAGACGCTTCCCGTCACGCGGCCGCGGACGCGGGTTCAATTCCCGCCGTCTCCATCAATCCGCTCACGAACCCGGACCTGCCCGCTTCTCGCGCGGGTCCGGGTTCGTTTTCGTCCCGACCGGGTTTGGTGGGGACCAGATCCCTTGAGGGGATCGGGTCCGGTGCAGCGGACAAGCGTCCGGATCCCGGGGGCGGATCGGCGAACCAGGGCTCTGACGCCGGATTGGTGAGGACTGTGGTGTCTTGGGGCCACCGGCGCAAACACCGCCGCGCCGCCGGTGCTGTGGAGGTTACGAAAGCTGCCAGGCGGTTACGGTCACCGCGGCGACCACGACCAGATTGAGCGGGAGGCCGGCGCGGACGTAATCGGAAAACCTGTACCCGCCGGGTCCGTAGACCATGGTGTTGGTCTGGTAACCCATCGGGGTGAGGAAGGAGGAGGAGGCGACCACGGCGATGGTCATCGCCATGATCCTCGGGTCGAGGCCGGCGCTGACCGCAACAGCCAGTGCGATCGGAAAGACGACGACCACGGCGGCGTTGTTGGTGATGATCTCGGTCAGCATCGTCGTCGCCAGCACGAGTCCGAGGATCGCGCCGAGGTCCCCCCAGCCGCTGAAGATGTCCAGCAGGCCACTGGCCAGGGTTTCCGCCAGATCGGTCGATTGCATCGCCTCACCGATGCCGAAGGCGGCGGCGATCAGGAGTATCACGCTGAAGTCGACCGCTTCGCCCGCCTCGGAGAAGCTGAGGGTGCGGGTGGCCAGGAGTGCGCCGGCGGCGAGCAGGGCTGCTTCGAGGATGGACATGACCTCAAAGGCTGCCAGCCCGATCACCAGCAGGGCGAGCGCTCCGACCAGGGGCGCCCGCCGGGTGGCCGAAGGCGGAGGTCCGCCGAGGCGGGCCACCAGCAGGAAGTCGCGTCCCCGGCGTGAGTGGGCCCGGAAGTCCGGCCCGGCGAGCAGCAGCAGCGTGTCTCCCGGCTCGAGTTCGACCCGGCCGAGTCCGCCTTCGATGCGTACGCCGGCACGGTGCAGCGCAACCACGGCCGCCTGGTAGACGCCCCGGAAGCCGATGTCGGCCAGGGTGCGGCCGGCCAGGCGGGAGTCGGCGCCGATCACCGCCTCGAAGAAAGTCTGCCCGGGGCTGTCGACCTCGAGCATGTGCTGGTTCTCGGCCGAACGCAGTCCGGGGGTTCGCTGGAAACCCACCACCGAGTCGGAGTCGCCGGCGAAGGTGAGCCGGTCGCCGCCGGTCAGGTGACGGCTGGGGGAGACGGCGGGGAGCATCACGCCCCCGCGCTCGATCCCGACCAGAAAGACTCCCTTCAGGTTTCGCAGGCCGGCTTCGGCGATCGTCGAACCGTCGAGCGGGCCGTTCCCGACCACCTCCATCTGGACGGTGAACTCCCGCATCTCTTCGGTGAACTCCTCGATCGCCGCGCGGCGGGCGGGCAGCAGTCGCGGCACGATCAGGACGAGCACGATCATCGCCGCCACGAAGGCGGGGCCGCTCACCTTGGTGATCTCGAAAATGCCGATCGGTGGTTCGCCCGTTTCCTGGAGGAGCCCGGAGGCGACGAGGTTGGTCGAGGTGCCGATGACCGTCAGCGTGCCGCCCAGGATGGCGGCGTAGGACACCGGCAGCAGCAGTTTCGACGGTGAGACGCCGCGCTGGTTGCACCAGGTCGTGATCTGGCCGATCAGCATCGCGACCAGCGGCGTATTGTTGATGAAAGCGGAGAGCAGCGCGGTCGGTACGTTGAGGCGGGCCTGCGATGTCTGGGTCACCTTGCCCTCCTTGCCCAGCATGCGGTTGACCAGCGGGCCGAGCAGGCCTGTCTTGTCGGCTGCGTAGGCGAGTACATAGAGCGCGGCGACACTGAGCGGCGCCGGGTTCGAGAACCCGGAGAAAGCCTGCGTCTCGTCGATCACCCCGGTCACCAGCAGGGCGACGGTGGCCGTCAGCACAGTGGCTGCCGGCGGCATCAGGTCCATCGCCAGCGAAGTCAGCATCAGCGCGACTACGGCGGCAGTAATCCAGGCGTCGAGGCTCATAGCGCGCGCACCATAGCGGACATTCCCCGGTATTCGCTACTTACCTGTGCAACTTGGTCAAGAATGGATTTCGGACCAGGCCCGCGTCAGCGGGCCTGGTCCCGGGCTCTCGGGACCGGCCGGGAAAGCCGGAGGTCTCCGGACGGTCAGATGGCAGGCGGTCAGCCGGCGAAAGCGACCGGCGGCATGTGGTCGATGTATCCGGCTCCGCGGTCGCGCAGGTTCGAAACGAGTTCAAACTCCTGCGATCGGCGCTGCTTGATCTGATTGAGGTCGTCCCGGAAGGTTCGACGCCAGGCCTGGTGAGCCTTGGTGACCTGTCGCTTCGACTTCGCCTTGACGTCCGCGATCTGACTGGCGTAGCTGTCCTTGATGTTGGATACCCGGTCCTTGTACCGGTCCGTGGCGATGTCGGTGTCATCCTGGCGGGCGCGGACCACACGGTCGATCTTGTTCTGCACCGCGTCGAGCTTCCTGTTCAGGGCCTTGCGCTTTGAAGGGTTCGTCGTCCTGGCCAATTTCCTCTGCAGGGCGTCGCGCTTGTTGGCCAGCGGGACCAGCTTCGGTGCGTAGCGGGCGTCTATGCGGCTCACCGCTGAGCGGTAGTCGTCCGCCGCGTCGTCGAGGCGATTGTCCTCTGCTCGCCTCAGAGTCTGCACCTGCTGCTTCTGGCTGCGCCGGATCCGCTTGATCTGCGCACGCTCCTGCTTGTCGTCGCGCGAGGCGATCCGGACGGAACGGCGCTTGAACAGGGACTTGACGGCGCTGTTTGCTCCGGCCCGCTTCTGGCTGAGCCTGCTTCGGTACGAGGCTTTGCGGTCGGGACTGGCCGGGGTGTCGCGCTTGGCCTGAAGTGTGTCTACATAGTTGAGCAGATTGCGGAACTGAGGGGTGTTCTTGATGCCCGGGATCGGTGCCGCGTTGGACGCGGTGGCGAAGGCCGAGAACGAGACGGCGAGGATGAGGGCAACGACGACTGTGCGAATTTTCATTGTGAGTTCCTATTGGTGACGACCGGAGAGCGGGCGGCGGGGTGGACGGATTCGCTAAACCTACCGGCCCGATCGGCTCATGTGTGAAAGTTCGGATTCAGAGCCCCGCGCCCGGCCGGCGCCGCGGATCGGCACCCTGGCTTCGCAGCCCTGCCGGGACAGCCATCAGGGCCGGTCGGGGAGTTCCTGCTCGGCCCTGATGATGTGCATCACCGCGTTGATCAGAGCGAGATGGGTGAAGGCCTGGGGGAAGTTGCCCAGGTGGCGGCCCGAGCGCGGGTCGATCTCTTCGGCGTAGAGCTGGAGTGAGCTGGCGAAGCCGAGCAGACGCTCGCAGAGCTGGGTCGCCCGGTCCAGCTCGCCGATCTCGACCAGGGCGCTCACCAGCCAGAAGGAGCAGATCGTGAAGCTGCCCTCTTCCCCGTTCAGACCGTCGTCGGTTTCGTCGACGAGGTAACGCATGACCAGCCCTTCAACCGTGAGCTCGTCGGCGATCGCCAGCACCGTGTTCCGGATCCGCGGATCGTCCGGGGGGAGGAAGCGCAGCAGTGGCAGCAAGAGGCAGGAGGCGTCGAGGGCGTCGGTTTCGTAGTGCTGGGTGAACACGCCGCGGTCGTCGAGCGCGTTCTCACAGATGTCGGCGTGGATCTCGTCTGCGGCGAGCTGCCACTTGGCGGCAAGGTCGAACTCCTCGCGAATCCGGGCCAGCCTGGCGCCGCGGTCGACCGCCACCCAGCACATCACCTTCGACGAGGTGAAGTGCTGGGGAGCGCCGCGCACCTCCCACATACCGCGGTCGGTCTTCCGCCAGTTCTCGAGTGCGGCGTCGACCTGGCGCTTGAGGATCGGCCAGATCTCTTCCGGCATGCTGTCGCGCGACTTCGTGTGGAGGTAGAACGAGTCGAGCACCGCGCCCCAGACATCGTGCTGACGCTGGGCGTAGGCACTGTTGCCGATCCGTACCGGCGAGGCTTTCTCGTAGCCTTCGAGGTGCCCGAGGATCTCCTCATCGAGCTGCTTTTCTCCGGCGACGCCGTACATGATCTGGAGGTCGTCGGTGTCTCGGGTCACGTCGGCGAGGAAGTAGAAGAAGTCGTTCGCCTCCCAGTCGAATCCGAGCGTGTAGAGCCCCCAGAGCGTGAAGGTCGAGTCCCGGATCCACGAGTAGCGGTAGTCCCAGTTGCGCTCGCCCTTCGGCGTCTCCGGCAGCGAGGTGGTCGAGGCGGCGATCAGGGCACCGGTCGGCGAGTAGGTGAGGCCTTTCAGGGTCAGGGCCGAGCGCTCGAGGAAGCTCCTCCACGGATGGTCGGGAAAGGTCCCCCGGGCGAGCCAGTTCTGCCAGTGATGCGCCGTCCAGACGAGACGGTCGTGAGCCTCGTCGTAATCCCTCGGGGCGTCGTGTTCGGACCAGGACAGGGCGACGAAGCGGGCATCGCCCTCCTTGAGCAGTGTGCGGGCGGTGGTCCGGGACCCTTCGAAGCCGAGGTTCATGTCACTGGTCAAGTGGAGCTTGACGTCGCTTCCGGCTGCGGTTGCCACGCCTTCGTGGTAGCCGCCCCCGGTGTACTGCCAGCTCGCCTGGCTGCGACCGTAATCGAAGACCGGCTTGCAGTCGAGGGTGAGCTGGACCTCGCCGTGGACGCAGCGCACCATGCGGAGCAGAACATGTTCGGCGTCGTAGTCAGTGGGCGCACGCCGGTGGGTGTTCGAGCGGTCCTGGTCGTGGTGCCAGGGCCCGATCAACAGCACGTCGCGCACGATGATCCAGCCGTCGCCGGTCCCCCAACTCGTCTCGAGCACCATCGTGCCCGGAATGTAGTGGCGGCTGGTGGGCACGTGGATGTCGGCGGGGCCGAGACGAAAGCCGCCGGCGCTGCGGTCGAGGATCGAACCGAAGACGCTGGGTGAGTCGAAACGCGGCAGGCACATCCACTCGATGTTGCCGCCGGGGGCGACCAGCGCCGAGACCTCTCCGTCGGAAAGAAAGCCGTAGTCGGCAATCGGTGGGAACGGGGATACCCCGGGCGCGGTCTCGACGATCGGGAGCTGGCTCTCCCAGGTGGACCCGTACTGGTGTCCGGGTCCGGGGCTGGGGGGATAGGCACCGTTGCTCATGGGATCCGGATGCTGCCACACCCGACTGGTTCCGGTCCACTCTGGTCGCAATCCTGCACCTGAATTGGCAGACTCATTTGTTCCGTGGCAGTGGTAACCGCATCCGGCGTCGGCATCCACCTCGGTGGTGAGCCGGTCTTCTCCGACGTGTCATTCAAGCTGATGCGCCGCGACCGCATGACGCTTTCCGGTCGAAACGGCGCGGGCAAGTCGACTCTGCTCCGGATCCTCGCCGGGGAGGCGACCAACGACTCCGGGAGCCTTTCGTTCCAGAAAGGGGTGCGTGTCGCGCTTCACGACCAACGGCCCCCGCGCAAATCCGGCATGACCCTCCAGGAGTACGTGTTCAGCGGACGAAGCGATCTGCTCGAAACCGAGGCCGCCCTGAAAAGGCTGGAGGAATCGATGTCGGACGGTGACAGCAGCGAGGAGACGATGAACGCCTACGCGGGCGCCCAGCGGACGCTCGAGGTGGCCGGCGGCTACCGCTGGCGGGACGAAGTCCTGATCGTGCTGCGCGGACTCGGTTTCGGAGAGGACGAGTTCGACCGTCGGCTGAGTACGTTCTCCGGAGGGGAGCTGACGAGGGCTTCGCTGGCCCGCGCGCTGGCGACCGGCGCTGACCTGCTGCTGCTCGATGAGCCGACCAACCACCTCGACATCAGCACGCTCGAATGGCTGGAGGGCTACCTCAAGAACATTGATGCCGCTGTTGTCCTGGTTGCCCACGATCGCTGGTTCCTTGAGTCGGTCGGTACGTCCGTGCTCGAAATCGAGGCCGGTCGCAGCCGCTACTTCTCGGGCCCCTGGCATGCCTGGCGTCGCGAGTACGCCGCTCGGCAGCTTGCGCTCGGCAAGGCGATCGAGAAGCAGCAGGCCGAGATCGCGCGGATGGAGAAGTTCGTCGATCGCTTCCGCTACAAGGCGACCAAGGCCAGCCAGGCCCAGTCGAAGCTGAAGAAGATCGAAAAGGTCAAGGAGAACGCAGCGAGCATGGCGCCCGAGGACAACCGCCGCCTCGACTTCGACTTCATCCAGCCGGAACGGGCCAGCAAGGTCGTGATGAAAGCAGTGAACGCCCGTATCGAGGTGCCCGGGCGCATCCTGCTGGAGTCCGTCGGTTTTGAACTCGAGCGGGACGAACACGTGGTTCTGGTCGGCCCCAATGGTGCCGGCAAGACGACCCTGATGACTACGCTGGCGGGCGAACTCAAACCCGCTTCTGGAAGCGTCAGGCTGGGTCACAATGCCAAAGTCGGCTATCTCTCCCAGCACGCCGAAACGGCGGTGGGTGAGGGCTCGGTTCTCGACGCCGCTGCCCGGGAGACCGGCCTCTCCGGCCAGAAGGTACGGGATCTGCTCGGCGCCTTCCTTTTCACGGGAGCGGACGTGAACAAGTCCCTGGCGGACATTTCGGGTGGCGAGCAGCGCCGGCTGTCACTGGCCATCCTGGTCGCCTCCGGGGCCAACCTGCTGCTGCT
>JAUQWL010000020.1 GCA_030835185.1 Solirubrobacterales bacterium
TGCGTGAGTGCAGGCAACGTCGTCGGCGAGGATCTCGAGACCCGGGATGGAGTCCGCATGGGCGTCGGAAGAAAGCAGCATGTTGCGGCATTCCTGGAAGGCGTCCGTGCGCTGAGCGCCCTCGTCGACCTTGATCATTCCGCGCCAGACCGCAGTCGAACGATCCGCAAGGACCCCGCGGAAGGCGAGGTCGGAGAAGGTGTCCTCCGCCGCGTGCTCCTGGAGGGTGTCGTAGTCGAGGTGTTGACCGTTGCCGCCGGCGTAGCCGCCGGTCACCTTCGCCTCTGAGCCCTGGCCGGTGAGGTTCGTGGTCATGCGCACCTTCCCGTTGCCGCCACCGAAGCCGAGGGCGGCCCAGTCCAGCTTGCCGTCGCGCTCGATCTCGGAGCGCTGCGAGGAGAACAGCCAGGCGTTCTCGGAGAGATCCTGGGTGGCGATGTAGTGAAGGTTGGCGTTCTGCCCCACCGACAGCTCCACAACCGTGTTCAGGAGCGCGTCGGTCTCGTCGGACTCGGAGCCATAGTGCTCCCAGACCTCGGCCTGCGCGCCCTCCTCCAGCACGATCAGCGTGCGCCAATGGGTGGCGGCACCGGCTGAGTCGACTGCCAGCGTGACTTTGACCGGCTCTTTGCAGACGACGTTCCGCGGTACGTAGATGAGCACGCCATCGGTCCAGTTGACCTCGTTGCGGGCGACGAAGGGGTCCTCGGCTTCAACCAGCGAGCCCAGCTTCTCACTGACCAGGTCAGCGTGCCGGGTGAGAGCTTCGATCAGCGGCATGACGACGATCTCGTCGCTCCCGCCGGAGATCTCGACCTCCGCAGGCGTGTTCCCGTATGACTCGAGGTCGAGGTTGCTGAGGTCGGTGAACTCCCAGCCCTTCGCCTTCTTCGTCGGAAGTTCGAGTGACTCGGCGAGCCCGGCGCCGCGGGAGCGGCGCTCGTTCAGCCAGTCCGGCTCGACGACGGTCGCTTCGGTGACGGCGACCTCAGCCAATTGAACCCTCCATCTGCAGCTCGATCAGGCGGTTCAGCTCGACCGCGTACTCCATCGGCAGTTCCTTGGTGACCGGCTCGATGAAGCCGTTGACGATCATCTTCGAGGCGTCTTCCTCGTTGAGCCCTCGCGACTGCAGGTAGAACAGCATGTCGTCGCCGACCTTCGAGACTGTGGCCTCGTGGCCCATGTCGGCGTCGTTCTCACCGACCCGGATCGTCGGATAGGTGTCCGAGCGTGAGTCTTCGTCGAGCAGCAGCGCGTCACAGACGACCTTGGAGCGGGTTTCGGTGGCGCCATCGGCGACTTCGAGCAGTCCGCGGTAGGTCGAACGGCCACCGTCCTTGGAGATCGACTTGGAGAAGATCGACGAGGTCGTCTTCGGGGCAGCGTGGATGATCTTGCCGCCGGCATCCTGATGCTGTCCTTCACCGGCGAAGGCGATCGAGAGGATCTCGCCGTGTGCCCGCTCACCGAGCAGGTAGATCGACGGGTACTTCATGGTCAGTTTCGAACCGAGGTTGCAGTCGACCCATTCCATGGTCGCGTCCTCGTGGGCGATCGCCCGCTTGGTGACCAGGTTGAACACGTTGGACGACCAGTTCTGGATTGTCGAATACCGGACCCGTGCGCCCTTCTTGGCGACGATCTCGACAACCGCCGAGTGCAGCGAGTCGGACGAGTAGACCGGCGCGGTGCAGCCCTCGATGTAGTGGACGTCGGAGCCTTCCTCGGCGATGATCAGGGTTCGCTCGAACTGGCCCATGTTCTCCGTGTTGATCCGGAAGTAGGCCTGGAGCGGCATCTCGACCTTGACCCCGGCGGGAACGTAGACGAAGGATCCGCCCGACCAGACGGCCGAGTTCAGTGCGGCCAGCTTGTTGTCGTTGGGCGGGATGATCGTCGCCCAGTACTCCCTGAGCAGATCCCCGTGCTCACGCAGGGCGGTGTCCATGTCGGTGAAGATCACGCCCTGGGCCTCGAGCTGCTCGTTCACCTGGTGGTAGACGACCTCGGATTCGTACTGGGCACCGACACCGGCCAGGAACTTGCGCTCGGCCTCGGGAATGCCGAGCCGGTCGAAGGTGTTCTTGATGTCCTCGGGAACCTCGGACCAGTCGCGGCTGTTCGTCTCCGAGGCGCGCACGAAGTAGTGGATGTCGTCGAAGTCGATCTGGTCGAGGTCGCCGCCCCACTGCGGGGTGGGCCGGGACTCGAACATCTCGAGCGCCTTCAGACGGAAGTCGCGCATCCACTGCGGCTCGTCCTTGTACCCGGAGATCTCCTCGACGATCTCCCGGTTCAGACCCTTCGGGGCCTTGTAGGCGTAATCGGTTTCGGGGTCATGGAAGCCGAACTTCTCCTCATAGTCGGAGTTGATCCCTTCGACTTCCTTCTTCTCGGCAATTGCTTCGGGAGTAGCCATGGGTCAGACCTCCACAGTGATGTTGTCGTCGATGATTTGTACCGGGAAGACACGGACCGGCTGGAAGGCCGGAAGCGTCCTGGGTTTGCCCGTGCGAAGATCGAAAATCGAGCCATGGCGCGGGCATACGACGGTGCATTCCGCCGGACTCCACTCGCCTTCGGCCAGCGGGCCGTCGTCATGCGAGCAGCGGTCCTCGATCGCAAACAGCTCACCGGCGGCGTTGAAGACCGCGATCGGCTCGCCCTCATGCTCGAAAATGACGCGCTCGCCCGGCGCCAGCTCGGACGCTGGGCAGACGACGACGGTTGTTGTCTCTTCGGGGCTCATGCTTGTGTCAGGCGATACCTAAGCCGATTAGGGCAGTCGGAATTGGATCATAGCCGCTTGGGCCGACCGGCGAGTCCGCGGAGGGAGGGGATTGAACCTTTCTACATAAAGAATGTGTAAAGTGATCGCGAGCGCTTCGGCGCGGTCGGTCTTCGTCCAGAGGAGTAGAACGTGGAAGTCAGCTTTGGTGGATTTCAAGTCGTGGTTCTCGCTGCTTTTCTTGTGGTGACCGCTGCTCTGGTGGGGGTGTTTGTCCTGGTGGCCCGGCAGGCGCGTCGCAACGTCGCATTCGAAGACGTCACGGACACCGGCTACCGGCTTCGGAGGGTGTGGCTGGCATTCCTGCTCCTCCTGCTCACCTCCGGCGTGGTGCTGGCGCTCTTCTTCCTGCCCTACCCGGGTGCCGCGCAGGGCACGGCAACCGTACGGGTGAGCGGTGGGCTCTTCTACTGGTCGATGAATCCGGAAACCGTTTCGGCCGGTAGCGAGGTCAGCTTCGAGGTGACCTCGGCCGACGTGAACCACGGTTTCGGTGTCTACGATCCGGAGGGCGTTCTGATCGGCAACGTCCAGGCGATGCCCGGCTATACGAACCGGATGGACTTGACGCTTGAAGAGCCCGGCACTTACATGATTGCCTGTCTTGAGTACTGCGGCTTCAAACATCACGAGATGCTCCGGGAATTCGAGGTGACCCCATGAGTCAGGCAGTCGCCGAGAAGGCGAGCGAACACGTACTCCACCCGCTAGGCGAGCAGCTTAACCCGCGCACGTCGAAGCCGCAGAACAGGGTCGGCTGGCTGTTCGGGGGCACCGGACTCGCCCTCTTCGCGCTGATGGCCCTGGTCGGTCTGGCCATGCGTCTCGATCAGGCCGACATGCTCGGGCTCTCGCCGATCTGGTTCTACCGCCTGATGACCCTGCACGCAGCCGGCATGCTGGCCGGGGCACTGCTTTCGATGATGGGCGGTCTGTGGTTCGTCGTCCGGGCGGTGGTCCCCGCGCTCGACTTCAAGCGGGCGGTAGCGAGTTGGGCGTCGATCGTGGTCGGTGCGGTGCTGGTCGTGATCGCGGTCCTGATCGGCGGCTTCGCGGCCGGCTGGACCTTCCTCTTCCCACTTCCGTTTCAAGCCGCGGAGCAGTGGCCGACTTGGTCGGCAGTCACCTTTATCGTCGGCATGGGTCTGGTCGGCGTCGGCTTCGTCGTCTACTGCATCGATGTGCTCAAGGCCACCACGCAGACCTACGGTGGCCTGGGTGGAGCCCTGGGCGTCAGGTGGCTGCGCGGCAAGGATCAGACCGGCCCGCCGCCCCAGGTGATCGCCGCCACGGCGGTGAGCATCCAGGGGATCATCTGCAGCGCCGTCGGGATGACCATCGTCATGGCCCTGCTGGACCATACGATCGACAGCCGGGTCGCGCTCGACGCGCTCTGGGCCAAGAACCTGACCTACTTCTTCGGCCATACGATCGCCAACCTGATCATCTACCTGGCCGCGGGGATGATCTATGTGCTGGTGCCGCTCTACGCAGGGAGGCAGTGGAAGATCTCGAAGCCGCTGGTGATCGGCTGGCTGTTCACGATCGTTTTCGTGATGACCGCCTACTCGCACCATCTCTACATGGACTTCGTCCAGCCCGGTGCGCCCCAGATGATCTCGCTGATCGCATCATCGGCCGCTGCGATCCCGGTCGCGGTGGTGACTATCTACACGGGAATGATGCTCATCTGGGGATCCCGTTATCGCTGGACCCTGACATCGGTGCTGCTTTACCTCGGCTTTGCCGGATGGGCGATCGGCGGGGCCGGTGCGGTGATCGATTCACTGATCCCGATCAACTTCCGCTTCCACAACACGCTCTGGGTGCCGGCCCATTTCCACAACTACCTGATGATGGGTGTCGGGCTGTGGATGATGGCCCTGATTTCGTACATGCTGGAGCGGTCGGCCGGGAGGACGGCCAGCCGCCGGACGACTATCTGGGCGCCGATCCTGATGATCGGCGGTGGATACGGCTTCGTTTTCGGCTGGTACGTATCCGGAGCGCTCGGGATACCCCGGCGCTGGGCGGTCCACCCGATCGGGACCGAGAACTACAGCCTGGTGGCCTCGATCTTCGCGGTCGTCTTCCTGGTCGGGTTCTTCATGGTGCTGGCGGAGTTCGTATCGCTGGGGCGCACCGCATGGCGGCGGCGCGGCGAGTCGACCACCCGTTCCGAGGCGCCCGCCATCGCCGGCGCCTCGACAGAGGCCGACATGGCGCTCGGACGCGGGTCCGAGCCGCTGATCAAGACGCCGTTCGGCATCGCCACGGCGGTCGGGATGGCGGTAGCGGCATCTTTCGTCTTTCTCCCGCCGATTTCCGACGCCTCTACGGTCACCGTCGGATTCCATCACCTCGCTCACGCGGTGCAGTTCTTCGTCGGGGTGATGCTCGCTGCGGCCTTTGCCTCGTCACCTGCGGTGATCAGGCGAATCGCGCCTCGATGGACGAACCTCGGCTTGTTCATCGTCGTCCTGGTACCGGTCGCGATGCTGCTCTTCATGATTCCGGCTATCTACTCGGACATTGAAGGGGACGATTTCCTGCACGCCTCGTATCACTTCGTCGTCCTGATTCTCGGCTTCGTGACGGGGCTGGGTGCGTCTGCGCTCGGCAGGGTTGCTGGTTGGACCGTCCTGGCGTCTTCCGTCGGGATGGCACTTATGTTCGCTGCCGGAGTAACTGGAGGATGATTGATGGAAGAACAACCTAAAACTGCTGAAGACGGACCCGACTCGGGGGAAGAGAAGGAAAGCCGGACGCTCCAGGCCTGGCTGGCCGGTATCGCCATCGGCTGCCTGGTTGTGGCGGCGATGATCGCCTCCTACGAGATCGGGAAGAACAACGCCGACACTCCGGTCGTCGCAGACGGTCCCGCGCCGGCCGGCGAGAAGCCGGCGCCTGAGCCTGCCGCGGCGGGTCCCGGAGCGACCCTCTTCTCGACCAGCTGCGGCTCCTGTCACACCTTGGCTGCTTCCGACAGTACCGGCACGGCCGGTCCCAACCTCGACGACCTGCAGCCGGATGCGGCACTCGTCGTGGCGGCGATAGAGAACGGCGGCGCCGGTACGGGCGCGATGCCCGCGGGTCTGCTGTCCGGCGACGAGGCCCAGCAGGTGGCCGACTTCGTGGCCGAGTCGGTCGGATCAGGACAGTAGACCGACAGGCGGGAGTGAGTTTCACCATGCCCAGAGCAATTGTGATGCCCGGACTTCGTGTGTTCGGACTGCTGGTCCTGGCCGCGCTGATCCCGCTTGTCCTGTACGCGTCTCCGGCACAGGCACACAAGGCTTCGTCGCATGACTTCGAATCGATCCCCGAGGCAATCAGCCCCCCGGGACTCGGAACCGGAATCGAGTTCGAAATGCTCGATTACGACGCCCGTCTGCGCCTGCGCAACAACAGTGGCAGGGAAGTCGTCGTCATGGGTTACGACGGCGAGCCGTACGCGAGACTGGATGCGGACGGCGGCGTCTACCTCAACTCACGCTCACCCGCCTTCTACCTCAACCAGGATCGCTACGCGCAGACCGCGGTCGACCCGTCGGCCGACCCGTCCGCCTCGCCGGAATGGGTCCGCGAGGCCGATGACGGCACCCTCACGTGGTACGACAAACGCAGCCACACGCTGAGCCGCGCGATGCCCGCCGAGGTCAAGGATCCGGCCGAGCCGCAAGCCCTCCGCGAATACAAGATCCCGCTCGAGGTTGACGGCGCGCCGGCCAAGCTCACCGGCACGCTCTACTGGTCCGGTCAAAACGAGTTCCCGATGGCGATTGTCGCGGGCTTGCTGGTGGCGACGTTCCTGTGTGCCGCACTGGGCGTTTTCGCGATCGAGGCCATGCGCCGCGGCAGTCCCGACGACCACTGACGCTCGCAGTCGGACCTGCCTCCCTGGGGCGGACCTGTCCGCGCTGACAGCCTGTTGGCGAACCGGTTGAGGAGTCGCTCACCAGGAGTGGCCCAGGAAGACCGGCTCCGGGACGAGTTTGACGCCGAAGGTGTCGCAAACACCTTCGGCTATCTCCCTGGCGAAAGCCACCAGATCGGCAGTGGTCGCTCCGCCGCGGTTGACCAGCGCCAGGGTGTGGTTTCGGGACAGGCCCACCGGGCCGTCACCGTACCCTCGTGAGAAACCGGATCGCTCGATCAGCCAGGCGGCCGAGGTCTTGACGGTCCCGTATCCGGCCGGCCAGGCCGGCGGCGCAACATCAGGGCCCAGAGTCTCGGCAGCAAGTCGCTCCAGCGCACGCATTTCGTCGGCGGTGAGGATCGGGTTGGTGAAGAAGGAGCCGGCGCTGACCGAATCGGGGTCGTCGGGGTCGATCACCATGCTCTTTGAGCGGCGCAGTTCGAGTACGGTCTCCCGAACGACAGCCAGTGGTGCCCTGCCGCCCTGGCCCAACCCCAGAGCATCAGCGAGCTGCGCGTAGAACACCGGCTCGGCCTCTGCCGACGGATCGAGAGCGAAAGTGACCGCGAGCACGACGAACTCGCTGCGACCCTTGAAGCGGCTGCTGCGGTAGCCGAAACCACACCCGTCGGCCGGCATCTCAACGATCTCACCGGAGGCCCGCTCGAGCGCGGTCACTGAGGAGATCGTCGACGAAACCTCCTGGCCGTAGGCTCCGACGTTCTGGATCGGTGTGGCTCCGGTGGATCCCGGGATGCCTGACAGGCATTCGATCCCGGCCAGTTCATCGCCGACCGCTCGGGCCACCACTTCGTCCCAGGGCTCGCCCGCCTGGACGGTCATCTCGACCCGGCCGTCCGCGTTGAAGCGGGCTTCGATGCCCCGCGTGGCGATCTGAATGACCGTACCCCGTACCCCCTCGTCGGCGATCACGACGTTGCTGCCCCCACCGATCACGATCAGCGGCTCGGCGTCTGCATCGGCGGCCCTGACGAGTTCAGCCAGCTCCTCTGTCGAATCGGTCCTCAGCAGGCGGTCGGCCGGGCCGCCGAGCCGGAGAGTGGTCAGCGGCGCCAGCGGTGCGTCTGTGATCGCATCTGACATCAGGGCGATGCTGCCAGATCCGGCCGCACCGAGTCGGCCTAAATCCGGTCGGCGAGGCCGGGGTCGCCCTCTTCGCCGGCATCGTCCCAGTCGGCAGTCTTGCCGAGACTCGCTCCTTTGACGACCTTGAGGCCGAGCAGGGCGCACTTCATCCGGGTCGCCGAGATGTCGATGCCGAGCAGGTCGAGGACGAACTCCTTCGGCAGCGTAATCAGCTCATCGCGGCTCTTGCCGATCAGCTCGTCGGTCAGCATCGAGGTCGCCGCTGTCGAGATTGCGCAACCCTTGCCGTCGAACTTGACCTCGGCCACCCGGTCGTCCTCGTCGAGCCGGATGGTCACGTGCTGCGCGTCACCGCAGAACGGGTTCGTATCTTCGAACTCGAGGTCGGGATCTTCGATGACCCCGAAGTTCTGCGGTCGTTTGTAGTGCTCGAGGATCTGTTCGCGGTATAGCTCTTCCACACGATCGAGCGTATCTGAACGAAATCTGTTGCAACTTGACATGCTCTCGGGCGTGATTCCTTTCGAGACATTCGACCGCGACTCGATTTCCAACTACGAAGACAAGCTGGGTGTCGCCCGGAACCTGGCCGCCGGCGTCTCTTCAGGACAGGTGATCGGCGCCGGCTCCGGCAGCTCGGCCTTCCTCGCGATCCACGCGATCGCCGAGCGCGTCGCGGCCGGTGACCTTGGTGATGTCGCCCTGATCCCCACTTCGATCGAAGTCCACCTGACCATCGCCGGCCTCGGCCTTACGGTGGGCGACCTCGCTGCGAACCGGCCGGAGTGGCTCTTCGACGGCGCTGACGAAGTCGATCCCGGCGGCAACCTGATCAAAGGCCGGGGAGGGGCGCTCTTCCGCGAGAAGATCCTGTTCTGCGCGACGACCGATCGCCGGCTACTGGTCGACAGGTCCAAGCTGGTCGAACACCTCGGCTCCCGGTTTCCGGTGCCCGTCGAGGTCGTTCCGACGGCCCTGCCGGTCGCGATCCCGGAACTCGAAAAGCTCTACCCGAGCGAGATCGAGATCCGTAAGGCCGGTGGCAAGGACGGGCCCGTTGTCACCGAGCTGGGCAACCTGATCGTCGACTGCCGCTTCGACGAGATCTCCCCGGACCTCGAAGCGAAGATCAAGTCGGTGACGGGGGTCGTCGAGTCCGGTCTCTTTCAGGGCTACGAGCCGACCCTGGTCGAAAGCTGACCCGATGACCCGGACGCAGTTCCGGTCCGCCGCGCTTGCCACATTGCTGATCGTCTCTGCCGTCGTCACCGGATGCGGCGGGGCCACGCCGGCCGACAACGCCGCCGAGTTCAGGGAGCGCGCGGCCCGGAGTGGATACGAGGTCGCCTTCGCACCCGCCGCCGATGGCCGGCCCGGCCTCGTTTCGGGAGTGGCCCGATCAAAGGACGGAGTGCGCAGCACCTTTGTCTTCTCCTTCGGGCCCGCACCGGAAGAGCTGCCCGGAGATCTCCGCTTCCGGGACGGGGCCGCCTGGTTCGACGCCGGAGACGGAGTCAACTACTGGGTCGAGGGATATCCGCCCGGGCTGTCCGGAGCCGAGCAGGACCGTACCCTCGAGATGCTCTTCACCCTCGAAGACCTCGCCTGCCGGACCGTCGCCGACCGCCCCTGCGACATACTCCCCGGGCGCTGAGTACTCGATCGAAGATCCTCGCGCCGTAGCGGGCCGGCGGGCGTCCAGGACTGCGGACTGTCACCGCGGTGCCCTTTGAGGTGCCGGATATCCCCCTGAACTGATCGGGGCGACAACTGCGGATCTGCCATTGGCGTCACCTCCCGATCAGCTCCCCCGATTTCGGAACACCGGTCCTTCCCCAGGGTGCTTCCGGCGGGGCCTGGAGGCCCAAGGTGCTTGCGGCGGGGCCGGGAGGCCCAAGGTGCCCGCAGCGGGGCCTGGAGACCGCAGGTGTTTGCGGCGGGGCCTAGAGACGGAAGATGCGACGGGCGTCGTGGAGACCTTCGATCAGGCGATCGACCTCTTCGATCGAGTTGTAGGCGGCGAAGCTGGCCCGCGTGGTGGCGGGAACACCGAGGCGCTTCATCAGCGGCTGGGCGCAGTGGTGGCCGGCCCGGACCGCGACGCCATGGCGGTCGAGGATCTCGGAGATGTCGTGGGGATGGATCCCGTCGAGCGCGAAGGAGATCAGCCCTTCGCGGTCGGTCGTATCGGTCGGTCCGAAGATTCTGATTCCCGGCAACTCGGCCAGACGGGGGAGGGCATAGGCGGTCAACTCGCGTTCGTGAGTCCCGATCGCCTCCAGGCCGACACCCTCCAGCCACTCGACCGCGGCGCCCAGTCCGGCGGCCTGGGCGATCGGTGGGGTTCCCGGTTCGAACCTTGCCGGGGTCTCGGCCCAGGTGATCTCGTCCTTCGTCACCTTGTTGATCATCGAGCCGCCGCCCTC
>JAUQWL010000192.1 GCA_030835185.1 Solirubrobacterales bacterium
CCGCGGAACAGCCGCTGCATCCAGAGGTTGTCCCAGAAGTTCGAGTGGATCGACCACTTCCCGTGAGGGGTCAGGAAGCGGAATACCTTCGAGTCGGGCTCGACCTTGTCCATGTCGATGACGCCGGTCATGGTCGTATCGATCGGCTGTTTGTAGACGGGGAAGCCTTCGCCGAGGTCCTGGTAGACGGAGTGGTCGAGGTAGAGGTCGATCCGCCCCGAGAGCGTTCGCCACGGAACGAGGTGTTCGACGTTGATGGTCCAGGGCGAGTACGTGCGCCCCTCGGTCTCGACGCCTGACCAGTGCGGGGAGGTGAGTACGCGTCGCGGTTGTGACTTCAGATCCTGGTAGTGGAACACCGCGTCGCGCTCGCCCTCGATGATCGGGGTCAGCTGCAGGCCGGTGCGTTTCTCGAGCGCCTGCCAGGCCAGGAAGGCCGATTCACCGTTGGTCTCGGGTGACATCTGCAGGATCGCCTCGGCGACGTGCTCGTCCTTCAGCAGCGACGGGCAGCCGTTCTCGCGGGCACCGATGCGATGGTCGGTGAGCATCGCGTCGTAGATCGGTGAGATGTCGTAGGCGATTCCCTTGGTGCCGAAGTCGGTGCGGATCTTCGGTCCGAGGCTTGTGTATTTCTCGTAGGTGCGCGCGTACTCCCGCTCGACGATCTCGAAGCGCGGCATCGTCGTCCCGGGGATCGGCTCGACATCTCCCTTCTTCCAGTCTTTGATGCTCCCCCACGGCTGGGCGTACTCATCGGGTGTGTCGGTCTTCAGCGGAGTGATGACCAGGTCCCTCACCGGTTCGGGGAAGTGCGTCTCGGCGAGCTTGGAGAACTTCTCGGCAATCAGCTTGAAGGCGTCCCAGTCCGTTTTCGTTTCCCACGGCGGGTCGTGCGCCGCCGAGAACGGATGGATGAACGTGTGCAGGTCGGTGACCGTGAGGTCGCTCTTCTCGTACCAGTGGGCCGCCGGCAGCAGGACATCGGCGTAGTTGGCCGACGAGATCATCCGCAGTTCGACATTGACCAGCAGATCGAGCTTGCCTTCGGGTGCGTCCTCGCGCCACTCGATCTCTTCGACCTTTTCCCCCGCGGCGTCGGGCTCGGTCATGACGTTGTGATGCGTACCGAGCAGATGCCGCAGGGCAAGCGTATTTCCGCGCATCGAGGTGCCGATCAGGTTCCCGCGCCAGACCATCAGGTGCCGCGGGAAATTCGCCGGATCGTCGGGATCCTCGACCGCGAACTTCAGCTCTCCGCTGCGGACCTTGCCGACCACGTGTTCGATGATCTCCTCGTCGGTGACGGCACCGGCCGCCTCCGCTTCTTCGACGATCTTCAGCGGGTTCCTGTTGAGCGTCGGATAGAACGGGAGCCAGCCGTTTCGGACCGCCACGGCATTGAAATCGGCCGCGTGATTGTACTTCGGCACCTCCTCGGCCCACGGCACCGTGATCGGGTCCAGGTTCATCGAGTCATAGCGCCACTGGGAGCTGTGGAAGTACCAGTAGGAGGTGCTGTTCATGAGGCGCGGCGGCCGATGCCAGTCGCGTGCCTGCCCGATCCCCTGGACCACGGCGGCTTCGTTGCGCATCTTCTCAGTGCCGACGTAGTGGGACCAGCCGCCGCCGTTGACCCCGTGGCAGCCGGTGAGCGCACCGAGCAGGACGCCGAAGCGCTGGTAGAGGTCGGAGTGGTACCAGTGCGTGGCGCCCGGACCGGCGATGATCAGCGACTTTCCGCGGGTCTTCTCGGCGTTCTCGGCCCACTCGCGAGCGATCTGGATCGCGACCTTGCGCGAGATCCTGGTTTCCTGCTCCTGCCATGCCGGGGTGTAGGGCCTGGGATCGTCGTAGTCCGCCGGATAGTCGCCGGGCAGTCCGCGCGACACGCCCATGTGCGCCATCAGGAGGTCGAGTCCGGTCGTAACGAGCACCGTGCGGCCATCCGCCGTCGTGACCCGCTTTGCCGGCACGCCGCGCGTGAACGCCTCGACCTTCGCGTCCGGATCGGACTTGCCGACGACGACGTCGAACGTCCCCGTGAAGTCGGGGAATGCGACGAGGGGCTTCTCGTCCTCGGAGCCGAGCAGCGTCAGCAGGGGGTCGTATTCCTCACCGGTCACCGCGTCCCTGGGCTCAAGGTTCCACTTGCCGCTGGACTGTTCCTCCCAGCGGAAGCCGAGCGTCCCCTGCGGCAGCCGCAGCCTGCCGCGGGTGTCGAGCTGAAGCAGCTTCCAGTCGGCGTTCTCCTCGCCCTCATACTGGTCGCAGGCGGCGGCGCGCAGCAGCCGCCCGGGTACGTGGTGCCCGTCCCGCTCCTCGAGTTCGACCAGGAAGGGCAGGCTCGTATAACGCTTGACGTAGTCGTTGAAGTACGGAACCTGGCGGTCGCAGAAGAACTCTTTGAGCACCACATGGTTGATCGCGGCGAGGAGTGCCGCATCCGTCCCGGGGCGCAACTGCACCCAGGTATCGGCGAGCTTGGTGACGTCGCTGTAGTTCGGCGAAAAGACGACGAGCTTGCCGCCCTTGTACTTGAACTCGGTCGCGAAATGCGCATCCGGGGTGCGCGTCATCGGGAGGTTGGTTCCCATGGTGAGCCAGTACGTGCTCTGGTACCAGTCGGCCGCCTCGTGGACGTCGGTCTGCTCGCCGAAGTTCTTGGGCTGGCAGTGGGGATTGTCGTGGTACCACTCGTAGAAGCTGAGCAGGCTCGCGCCGAGCAACGAGGTGAGGCGCGCGCCGGAACACCAGCTGACCATGCTCATCGCCGGGATCGGGGAGAACCCGGCGATGCGGTCGGGACCGTGCTCCTTGATCGTGTGGATCTGGGACGCCGCGACCAGTTCGGTCGCCTCGTCCCAGCTCACCCGTTTCCAGCCGGCCTTGCCTCGAGCCCGTTTGTACTCACGTGAGCGCTCGGGGTCGTTGACGATCGCCTTCCAGGCTTCGACCGGCTCCTTGCCCGCCTGACGCTCGGCGCGGTAGTAGTCGATCAGCTTCCCGCGGATGTAGGGGTACTTGGGCCTGACCGGGCTGTAGACGTACCAGGAAGAGGAGATTCCGCGCTGGCAGCCGCGCGGTTCGTAGTTGGGCGTGTCGGAGTTGATCTGCGGCCAGTCGGTCTTCTGCAGCTCCCAGGTGATCAGGCCGTCCTTGACGAACACCTCCCAGCTGCAGGACCCCGAGCAGTTGACGCCGTGGCTCGTTCGGACGGTCCTGTCGTAAGACCAGCGGTCACGGTAGAACTCCTCCCACTTGCGCGAGTGGTCCGTCATGTGAAACCAGCGAGGTGTCTTCGTCGCCATCGGTCACGCTCCCGTCATTTGGCCGGCGGATCCCGGGTTGTTTCCAATCCCGGGTCGCGCTCGATGAGAGCGAAGCTATACCGACCGGGTTCCATTCCGGTTCCGTGAAAACGACGGGTTCGGGCAGCCGGCCGACGGGCCTCACAGCCGCCAGGCGGGTGCCGCGCCCTCAGCCTGGGGCACCCGCCCTGATCTGCTCGGTCAGATGCTCGGTGTCAGGCCCCGGGACGCGGCCCTGGCGCTCGCTCAGGGCGGCGTGGCAGGCCCGGTACTGGCGCAGGGCGTCGTCACGGCGCCCTGTCGTCCACAGGACGCGCATCAGCTCACGGTGGACGTCTTCGAGCTCCTCGTCGACGCGCAGTGCCCGCCGCAGGCACGAGATCGCGCCGTCGGTATCGCCGCGTGCCAGCAGCAGGGTCGCGGTGTGGCGAAGCAGCGTGAGAAAGCTCTCCCGGAGGTAGTCGCGCTCGGCCGAGCACCAGTCGCTGAAGTGCTCCTCCTCGAGGAAGTCGCCGGTGTAGAGGCCGATCGCGGACCGGTAGGCGACCAGCGCCGAGTCGATGTCACCGAGCTGTGCGAGTCGTTCTCCCCACCTTACGAGGCTCGTGAACTCGCGGCTGTCGAGCCTGTGCGGTGACTTCGAGTTGAACGCATAGCCGGGGTCGCTCCAGAGGATGAAGCGGCCGCCGCCGGCCG
>JAUQWL010000193.1 GCA_030835185.1 Solirubrobacterales bacterium
GTGTCAAAACCCAGTATTCATCAGGTGTTGCCGAGAGTCTGGCGGAGAGTGAAGCACTCTTGGAAGGGCGGTCGCTTCGATGGACGCAGAGTCAGTCCCGCCCTGACGATGCTCCCGTGGTTGTGGGCGCGGGGGGAAGTCCTCGGGAGTCAGCTTTCGCCAAGCGACAGGCTTTCTCGGGACTTTCCCCGGCGTCCACAACCCGCTGGCGGCCAGCTCAATCCAGCCCGCCCAGGCGAGCAACCTTCCCTCAGTGACTTCAAGTCTGAGGCGCGAACGCTTGTCTGGTTGACAATGATTCAGAGCCTCGATAGGATGCTTGAAAATTCATCGGCCACCGGCGGAAGGCGAGCGTTACGTGACCACTCAGGAATTGTCGATCGAAGCCCAGGACCTCGTGACCCTCGGCCTCCTTCCGCTCCTTCAGCATCGTTTCCCTGACGGGCTGCCACAAAGCGAAGCTGAGGTGTTGGCGGTTACCGGCGTCACCTGGGCTCAAGCAGAGGCTGGCAGGCGCCGACTCCAGCAGATGGAGGCCGAGCTTTATGACCTCATCGTGAATCATGGCGCCTATGACACGCCGGAAGGCTATGAGAACTTCCTCCAGGTTGCCATGAACGGCCTGACCGCGGAACTTGCGCCTATCTAAGCGGCATCACGCCTCACTCGATGCAGCGGTCGCCTTCCGCTGCCTGAAGAGATTCTCGGGCAGATGGCCGCGGACCAAGTCTGAAGTCCTCGAGCTCACCGGGGCGAGCCGAAGCCAGGCGTACGAGATGCAGCAACGCTTGGAGGAGGTTCTGCCAACTCTGATCGGAAGCCCCGGCCGCCCGGCGGCGCGCACAGGCGACTCGGGCACGCGCGAGGAGGTTCTCGTGGCCCTGCGCGACTTTCTCATCTGTAACCCCGGCGCGGCTTGCGACAGGGGCCAGCGGCGAATCTACTCCGATGGATTCCGCCGTTTCGTGGTGGGCTTGGCCGAGCCTGGAGGGCTGGGGCAGGAGCTCACCACCGCTGAGTTGGCGTCCCTCTGCGGCGTCCCGCCAGGCACCCTGAAGGATTGGATGCGCGCGTCGCAGCTCGACGCCACCAGCCCGACGGACGCACGCCCGGAAGGCCCGGGCACTCTCTTCGGAACGCACCTTTTGGAGCAGATGGCGGTCACCGCCCGGGCCGCCCACCTGGTTCTGGTCGCCGATCTCTGGCAGACCTGGGACAGCTCCTTTCTGGCCTTCTGCCAGATGTTGCGCACCGAGCAACGATTGCCCTATGGCGCGACCTTCATCGGCAACTTCCTCCAGGCCGTTGGCCTGCGCGATCGGCGGCCCCATACTCCCACAGAGGCCCCCTGGAGTTCGGGCACCTTCCGCATCCTGTTCCCCGGCGCCCAATGGCTCGGCGACGGAACTGCCATCCCTGTAAGGTGGGGAGATGAGCTCTTCTTCTTCAACCTTGAGGTGATCCAGGACGTGGCCAGCGATGCCCTGGTCGGATTTGCCGTCACGGATGTCGAAGACGAGGAGGCCGTGCGACTTGCCTACGAGGCCGGGCTGGCCACCGCCGGCTCGGGTCCGTTCGGCCTCTCCCTGGACAATCGGCCGAGCAATCATACCGCTGGCGTCGCTGCAGCCATTGGGACGACTACCCTTCTGCGCTCAACCCCCGGTCGTGGCCAGGCCAAGGCCCCTCTGGAAGGAGCTTTTGGCTTATTTCAGCAGGCCCTACCTCCACTGGTGCTCTCTGACCTCAGTCCTCGAGAGATGGCCCGCAGCGCCTTCGAATACGGTTGGATCTGCTGGTGCATCGGCCGCAACGGCAAGCCGCGCAAGAGACTGAAGGACCTGACCCCGGCGCAGGCATACTCTGAGGCTCGACCCACACCTGAACAAGTTCAGGCCGCCAAAGACTGGATTCTCGAACTCAAGCGACGAGAGCAGCGTGCCCAACTCACCCGCGAGGCCCGACAGGACCCCGCTCGCCTCGAACTCCTGACGCAGGGCCTTGCCGAGCTTGGCATCCCCGACGATGAGTGTCGACTCGCGCTTGCCCTCGCCTGCTATGCTCGCGAGGCCATTCTACGCGGCCTGAGCATATTCCGCGCCAAGCAAGCCCTCGGAACCCTGCCCGCGGACGCCGACCCGGGAGCTTACCTCGGCGGCATCATACGCCAACTCAATACGCAGCTGGAACTCGAGCGGTACTCTGACTATCTCATTGAGCAGCGGCTCCGGCTCAACGACTTGACCTTGGCTCCCCTGCAACGGGCGGCTGAGCAGCTGCGTCGACAGTTGCCCGCTGACGAGCTTCCGCGGGCCTTCGTCGACCATGCTCTCATCGCCAGGTGGGAAGTGGACGTCCGCTTCTGGGGCCGAGAGGCCCAGGGCGCGCTGGCTGGGCTGCCCGCAGCCGTGCGGGGACCGCTCTACCAGTCCCTGAGTCGTCGCATCGCTGCGACCTTCAAAACCGATCGCGGCCGCCGCGCCGATCTGATCGCCCGCCTTGCCGAAGGCTTGGCGATCGCCGCCTGACTGCCTGACCTCGTCCTCACGCCGGCACGCAACAGCGACAGTTTGGTGTCTGATACGCGGTGCCGATCAGACGCCAGCCCACAGGACCATCCACCCTCCGGCCCGTCCCGAACCGACTTTACCCCCGTCCGGTGATTCGTGGTTGATAGCTGCTTGACAACCGCAGGTAGGAGACATAAAGGAAGAAGGATCGGATGGCCGCCAGTCGCTGGTTGCGAGTCCGAGCGGTGGCCCCGCACTCTTCCTCCAGATGGTGCAGGAACGAGCCGATGAAAGGAGCGTTCAGGTCGCTCAGCTTAAGCCCC
>JAUQWL010000194.1 GCA_030835185.1 Solirubrobacterales bacterium
GTTCGCTTTTCGCAAGGACGAGGGCTTTGGCCGGCGGGCCGATCGGGGTACTCGAGGCCGTATTCGCCGAGGGTCGCGAACTCGATGATCAGGTCGAGAACGTCTGCGGTCTTTGCGGGAAGTTTCTTCATATGCACGAACATAGGTTCGTACTGTACGTACGCCATCGGACACGAACGTGCGTTTGCAAGACTCCGTGCAGAGGCCACCTGAAAGGCAGTCATAGAGCCAGATGCAGTCGAAACAGAGTGGCCGCCTGCTGACCCGGCGGTCCGCTCGCTCATCTTCCGCGGCGTCCGAACGAGTGTTTTGGCGGTGCGACGGTCTTGACCGTCGGATCGTCCGGCTGCAGCTCCGCCAGAGAACTCGCAACCAGGTTGACCACGCCCTGATCTGTTTCGGTCCTTCCCCTTGCCCGGATCATCGTTGCGGTTCTGATCACCAAGCGGTGCCGGGCAGCCACAGACGGTGGCACGACCAGGTTGAGCGTGCCCGTTTCATCTTCGATCAGGACGAAGTAGACGCCTCTGGCGGTCTCGGGCCGCTGTCTGGCGACCATCAGGCCGGCGACCTCCGCTGTGGACCGGTCCGGCAGGTTGCTTGCCTCGACGGCACTCAGTACCCGCTTCGGCAGATCCCTTCGGGCGAGGGCCATCGGATGGCCCTCCAGGGTCATTCCGATGCTGCCATATTCGGCGGCGACCCGGGCCCAGGCCTCCGGTTCCTCGAGTTCCGGGGTTTCGCCCTGTTCGAAGGCCAGCGAGAGTTGCCTTGTGCCGGCTGAAGCCGGGTGATGCGGCATCAGGCCGACGCTCCAGAGGCCAGAGGCCCGATCTCCGCGAGGCAGGGAACGCAGGGCGCCGGCCCATGCGAGCTGCTCGAGCTCCTGCCTGCGCAGCGGCATCCGGGAAGCGAGGTCACCGAGGTCACGGAACCGCCCGCCGCGGTCGCGCTCGGCAACCAGCCGCTCCATCTCCGCCGCTTCGGCACCTTTGACGTAGCCGAGACCGATCCTCACTGCCGGTTTCGGTTCGTCATCGGAGTCGCGGTTTCGGTTCGCTTCTCCGTATCGGTTCGGGTTCCGGTTATCCCCTGTCCGGTTGTCCGCTCCGGTCTCGCCGTCTGTCCACTCGGCGGTGCATTCCACCCGGCTGGAGTTGATGTCGGGCGGCAGGATGCCGATTCCCGTCCGTTTCGCCTCCTGGACCAGTGAATCCGGCGGGTAGAAGCCCATCGGCTGCTCGTTCAGCAGCGAGGCGAGGTACTCCGGTCCATAGTGGACCTTGAGCCAGGCCGACTGGTAGGCGAGCAGGCCGAAGGCGGCTGAATGGGCCTTTGGAAAGCCGAATCCGGAGAAGCCGATGATCTGCTCGAAGATGCTCTGGGCGGTCTTCTCCGGCACACCGTTGCCGACCGCGCCTTCGATGAAGCGCCGGTGATGGGATTCGAGCGCCTGGCGGGAGCGCTTGCGGCTCATCGCCCGGCGCAGGCTCTCGGCCTCGGAAGAGCTGAAGCCGGCGACGTTCATCGCCACCTCGATCACCTGCTCCTGGAAGATGATCACCCCGAGGGTCTCTTCGAGAACGGGCTCGAGCAAGGGATGCTGGTAGGGGACTTCGTATGAAGGGTCCTCTCGAAGCCGGCGGCGGCGTTCGATGTAGGGGTGGACTGCGCCTCCCTGGATCGGACCGGGCCGGATCAGGGCGACCTCGATGGTCAGGTCGTCGAGGTCACGAGGTCTCATCCTCGGCAGCATCTGCATCTGGGCCCGGCTTTCGATCTGGAAGACGCCGGTCGTCTCGGCCCGGCGGATCGCCTCGAAGGTCGGCTCGTCCTGGAGGTCGATCCGGCTGAGGTCGATCGTCTCTCCCCGGACCCGGCCGATCTCGTCAATACAGCGCTCGACCGCCGAAAGCATGCCCAGCCCGAGCAGGTCGACCTTGAGGAATCCCGCATCCTGGCAGGAATCCTTGTCCCACTGGACGATCTGACGGCCTTCCATGGCGGCCGGGACCACCGGGCAGATCTCGACCAGTGGGCCGGTCGAGATCACCATGCCGCCCGAATGCTGGGAGGGGTTGCGCGGGTTGCCGCGGGCCTCGCCGCAGAGCCAGATCAGGTTCTTCCAGCCGGCCGACTGGGTCCTTTCGTGTCCGACCGCTGCCGCCAGATCCCGCTGGAGGTCGTCGCTGCCGTGGAAGTCGACCGAACGGGCAGCCCTTTCGATCTCGGTCTGCGGGACGCCGAGGGCCTTGCCGAAGTCCCGGATCGCGCCACGGGTCCGATAGGTCGGGAAGGCGGCGACCAGGGCCGAGCGCTCGAAGCCGTAACGCTGGTGGATCCGGGGAATCAGCTTCGCCCGTATGTCGCGGGGGAAGTCGAGGTCGATGTCGGGCACGGCGGTGACCTCTTCGTTGAGAAAGCGGCCGGGGAAGAGTTCGGCTTTGACCGGGTCCACATGGGAGAGGCCGGTCAGGTAACAGACGATCGAGCTGACGCTGGAGCCCCTGCCTCGACCGGGTGGCAGGACCGAGCGGGCGGAGTCCGGGCCGCGAACCTCGGCCGCCACCTCGCGGGCCAGCTCGAGCAGGTCGTGATGGAGCAGGAAGAAGCCGGAAAGCCCGAGGCCGCGGATGATCCTCAGCTCCTCCCCCAGACGGCGGTCTGCTTCGGCCGCCTGCGGCGTGCCTTTGTACCGGCCGTCGAGCCTGGAGAGGCAGAGCTCGCTCAGGGCGTGATCGGCAGCGGGGTCATCAGCCTGTGGATACCGGTACCCGAGTTCCTTCTCGAGGTCGAAATCAAGCCTGGATGCGATCTCCCCGCTTTCAGCGACAGCTTCCGGGTGATCGGGGAAGCGGGCTGCCATCTGCTCGGGAGAAGCCAGGGCGGATGAGGAATTCCCCCTTCTGTCCGGTTCGCAAGCCTCGATGCCCGTCCCCATCCTGACTGCGACCAGAACGTCCTGGAGCCGGGCCCGGGCCGGTTCGTGGCTGTGAACGTTGCCGGTCGCGACCGTGCTCAGCCCGAGCCTGCCGGCCAGGGAAGCCAGCCAGCGGTTACGGGCGCGGTCGTGACGCCAGTAGGGCCGCTGCAGCTCGATCCGGAAACTCTCCCGTCCGAACCAGCCGGTCAAATCGCGGGCCAGCCTTTGCGCATTCACGAGGTCACCGTCCCGCCAGGCCGAGACCAGCGGACCGCGACCGGCACAGCCGCTGAGGCAGACCAGCCCGTCGCTCCTGCCGGCCAGGGCCTCGATCGGCACCGAAGCCCGGCCGGCCCGTCGCTCCCTGCCGTCCCGGGTGTGGGAGTGGGCCTCCGTCAACAGCCTGCAGAGGTTGGCGTAACCGGTCTGGTTCTCGACCAGCAGGGTGAGGTGGAAGAACCGTCCGTTGAGAGAGACGGTCAGCTCGGCGCCGGTGATCGGCTTGATGCCGGCGCCCTTGCAGGCGACCGCGAACTCCATCGAACCCCAGACGCCGTCGTGATCGGTCAGGGCCAGGGCCGGGTAACCCAGGTCGGCCGCCCTGGCTGCGAGGTCGAGCGGGGAGGAGGCTCCGTCGAGGAAGGAGAACGAGGAGTGACAGTGGAGCTCGACGTAGGGAGCCATCGCGGGCCTTCAGGCCCGCTGGGCGAACCACTGACCGGAGGGAAAAGCCTGAAAGACGGTCAGGTCGCGTCCGTCGATCAGGACCAGTTCGAAGTACCAGCGCCGGATCGGGGCGGCAGTCCACCAGCCGTCCTCGACGATCCACTCCTCCCGGACCGCGACCACGTCGATGTCGTTTACCTGGGTCGGCGTCCGCCGGGAATCGCTGGACACCTCGACCGGCCTCGGCTCGTAGAGCCGGGAGGGCCGGCCGGAGGGGTGAAGGCCACCGCCGATCACGGGTCCCTCGATTCTCCGGTTCCGGGCACGACTGTGACCGGTGGACTGAGATCATTGCCGGCCATCGGGCGCTTACTGAAGTGAGTCGGATTCATCGGGACAGATAAGGGGTCAGGAGCATCCGGCGCTCGGGCAGGTGGGAGTCGATCTCGGCGTCCAGCACGCGCATCAGGCCGCTCTCGCCGACCACCGCCCGGACCTGCCGGGCGGCTTCATCCAGCCGGAGCAGACGGGTTTCTTCCGGCCGGCGGGAGAGTTCGGTCTGCTTCGGTACGGCGGCAGTCATGCCGGTTATGCGAACCCCGAGGTGCTCGGCCGGGCGGGGCAGCTGCTGAAGGCCGGGCAGCAGGATCATCCGCAGCAGGTCGGCCCGCCCGGTCGGCTCTCGAGGTGCCGTCTCCTTCGTCCAGCTGCCACCGCCGATCAGTCGTGCCTCCATCTCCACGGTGCGGGCGCTCATGCCGAAGCCGGCCAGCCGGGCGGCGATACGGTCGCAGAGCATGGTCAGTGCGCTCTGGAGATGGATTCCGGAGCCTGCCTCCGGCAGCTCGAGCGACTCGGTCAGTTCTTCCCGACGGCTCCGGGGGTGGATCCCCGCCTCCATCCCCAGGGCGGTTTCGAGCGCTTCGATGCCGAGGTCACCGAAGCGGTCGGCGATCGCGTCCCGGGATATATCCCTCAGCTCGCCAAGGCGGGCGATACCGAGTCGGACCAGCGAGTCGGTCATCCGCCGGCAGGCGATCTCCGAGCCATCCAGTCGCCCGTTCAGGATCGTCACCGGCAGGGCATCGAGGCTCTCCTGGAGTTTCCCGGGCGGGATGACCGCCACTTCGCCGTCCGTTCTCCGTCCGGATCGATGGGCTGCGGCGAAGGCAGCCAGCCGGGTCGGTGCAGCCCCGATCCTGACCGCCGTTCCAAGTCGCTTCGCGACCGCGCGGATTACGCCGTCGAGACCGCCGTAAAGTCTCTCGACACCGTCGGCGAGGAAGAAGGCCTCGCCGTGCCTTTCGGACTCGACCTCCGCTCCGATCGACTCGATTCTGGCCAGGAACTCCTCCCAGACGGTTTCGGCGCGGCTGGGGTCCGGGGTGACCAGGGAAAGTTCCGGACAGATGTCGATCGCCTCACCCAGACCCATACCGGAGCGAACTCCCAGTCTGTGAGCAACCGGAGAAACCTGCCCGACCGTCCGGGTGGAGTCATGTTGGGGAGCGAGCGCAATCGGCTCCTGGAGCCGGTTTGAGACGCCACCCAGAGCTGCACGCAGGGCCAGGAGGGGCAGGATGACACAAATGACCATATACGAACACATGTTCGCATACCGGCGGGGGATCGGTCAAGCCGGCCCGCTCCATCGTCCGTCTGAGCAGGCCTGAAGAGTGACCGAGCGAAGACCCGGGAAGAGGTTCAGCCGGTGCTTCGCCCGGCGTGGGTCTCAGTGCCCGGGATTTCGGAGTCAGGATCCGGGGCCTCGGAGTCGGTATCCAGGGACTCTGAAAGCTGTGCCTGATCGCCCGCATCATCCTCTGTCTTCTTCGGGTTGCTCAACCCGTCCTTGAACTCGGTGATACCGCTGCCGAGCGATCTCCCGAGTTCCGGAAGTCGTTTTGGCCCGAAGACGACCAGAGCGATGATCACTACGATCGCAATCTCGAGGGGTCCAATGTTCGGAATCATCAGACGAGGCTAGCGCGTTGCTGCCGCGTAGACAAGCGTCCCCGTGAAAGGACGCCCGGAACGCGATCGTCGATCGTCCGCCTCAGAAGGACTCACAGACTCAGAAGGACTCACAGCCTCAGAAGGACTCACAGCCTCAGAAGGACTCACAGCCTCAGAAGGACTCA
>JAUQWL010000195.1 GCA_030835185.1 Solirubrobacterales bacterium
CCGAAATCGATCCGAAGGACACGAGGACGCCGGCAGATGATTCTGCACGGTCTGATCGTCGTCATCGTCGACGCCGCGGCCCTGCTCCTGCTGGCCGCGATACTGCCAGGTTTCAAGGTCGACGGTGTCTGGGCCGCAATCGGCACCGGCATCCTGCTCGGACTGCTGAATGCCCTGGTCTGGCCGGTCCTTTCGCGCTTCACCCTGCGCCTTTCGGTCCTCACACTCGGCCTCTTCGGGCTGCTGTTGAACGGACTGATCGTCGCCGCGGCAATGCTGTCCATGCCCTGGCTTCAGATCGAGGGTCTGCCCGAAGCCCTGTTGATCACCTTCACCCTTGCGGCGCTCACATCCCTGGCCTCCGCGCTTCTGGCGATCGACGAAGACAGCACCTGGTACCTCAATGTCGTCCAGGCCCAATCGAGAATCCGGGGCGGGCATATCGAGACCGACGTTCCCGGCATCGTCTTCCTGGAAATCGACGGCCTGGCCCACGACGTGTTGCGCCGAGCGCTGGCAAACGGCAGTGCGCCCAACATCAGGAGGCTGATTCACGACGAAGGCTTTCAGCTCGAGGAATGGGAAACCGACTGGTCCTCGCAGACCGGTGCCTGCCAAGCCGGCATCCTTCACGGCAACAACCACGACATGCCGGCATTTCGCTGGTGGGAGAAGGACCGCGCAAGACCGATCGTGACCAACCACCCGCGCGACGCGGCCGAGATCGAGCGGCGGCGCTCCGACGGCGCCGGCCTGCTTGCCGCCGACGGCGCGAGCCGGGCGAACATCCTCTCCGGAGATGCCCCTCACTCCCAGCTGACCATGAGCACGGTGATGGAGCACCGCAAGGGCCTCGGCCGCGACTACGCCGCCTATTTCGCCAAACCCTATGCGGTGATAAAGACCGCGGTCTTCACGATTGCCGAGATCTTCCGCGAGCGGGCGTCGGCGCTCCAGCAGGAACGAAACGACGTCCGGCCACGCATCAAACGAAACTGGAGCTACGCGGTGATGCGCGCATGGGCGACAGTGATTCAGCTCGACCTCCAGGTTGCGGCAGTGGTCGGCGACATGCTCAGCGGCCGGCCGTCGGTCTATACGACCTTTCTCGCCTACGACGAGGTCGCTCACCACTCGGGGATCGAGCGGACCGAGAGCCTCCAGTCGCTGCGCAAGGTCGATCGTCAGATCCAGAGGATCATGAGCATCGGTCCGCTTGCACCCCGTCCCTACCGCTTCGTCGTACTTTCCGACCACGGACAGTCCCAGGGGGCGACCTTTCTCAACCGTTATGGCCAGTCGCTCGAGGCCCTGACCAGCGAGCTGTGCGAAGGAGCAGAGGTCGGACATGTCTCGGGCGGTGAGGACGACGCGCGGGCATACATATCCGCCACCGTCGCAGAGGCTGACAAGGATGACTCGATGGCCGCCAGAAGCCTGCAGCGGGTGAGTCGCAACGCCGAGCCGGGGGTCCATCCGGAACAGGGTCAGGCCACCGGAGACGACGCCGGCCAAGAGGTACCCGAACTCTCGGTCATGGCCTCCGGCTGCCTCGGACTGATCACCTTCCCCAAGGAGCCCGGGCGGGTCAGCCGCGAGCGGATCGACCGTCTGTATCCCCGCCTGATCGATGGTCTCGCCCGGCATCCGGGTATCGGATTCGTCCTGGTCCGCTCGGAACGTGACGGTGCCGTGGCGATCGGCGGGCAGGGTTCGAACTACCTCGACCTGGAACGGATCGAGGGAACCGACCCCCTTGCGCCCTTCGGCCCGAACGCCGTCCGGCACGTCAGGCGGACGGACGCCTTCCCCCAGTGCCCCGACCTGATGGTCAACAGCACCTACTGGGAAGACCTCGACGAGGTTGCCGCTTTCGAGGAGCTGGTCGGCTCGCACGGCGGCCTCGGCGGACTCCAGTCATTTCCGTTCGTACTCCATCCGGGAGACCTGAAATGGCCCGAAGAACCGGTTGTCGGTTCTGAAGCGGTTCACCACATCCTCAAGGGCTGGCAGGCTGAAATCGGTCAGGAGGTCGGTCCGATGCCGGTCGACCCACCCGGGGAAAGCACCCGAACCTCCGTCGCCGGCGAATAGTCGGCGACCTTCTTCGCGAAATCGCGGGGAGGTGCTTCCAGCAGGTGCCGGCGCCATCGCGAGAGCCCGACCGGGAACAGGGTGCCCCAATGGATCGGTACGGCGAGGCGTGGCCGAAACAGGGCGGTGGCCCGGGCGGCCCGCTCGGGATCCATGTGGCCGGGACCGAGAGTGTGGCCCCAGCCCCAGACCGGCATCAGGGCCAGATCGACCTCGGGCAGGTGGATCGCCATCTCGTCATAGATGTCGGTATCGCCGGCGAAGTAGACCGATCGGCTGCCTTCGATCAGATAGCCGACCGCATCGCGGCCGCGCCCGAAGGGCCATCTTCGCCCGTCATGCTCGGCCGGCACGGCGGTGACCATGACCGGTCCGATGGCCAGCGATTGCCCCACTTTCAGTTCCTCGACCCGGGTGAAACCCTTGCGCGACAGGAGCTTGAGGGTCCCGGTCGGCGCGATGATCGGTACGTCCCTGCCGAATCCGGTCAGCGACGGCAGATCGAGGTGGTCGAAGTGCGGGTGGGAGATCAGCACCGCGTCGGGGGACCGGGGCTTCGTCGCTACTGCCGGGACCCGCCTCCTGAGATGCGCCACCCGGGGCCTGAGCACCGGATCGGTGACCAGGCTGACCCCGTCGAGTTCGATCACCGTACTGGCGTGACCCATGAAGGTAAGAAGCCCCTCGGGCGGGGAGATCAGGCCCATGCCGGCGCCCATGCCTCTAGGGTTGTCGGCCGATGAAGGCCACAGAAGAGATACCGGTGAACTACGCCGGGGCGGTGTACGGGACGATTCTCTCGATGGCGGTCATTGCCGCCTCGAGCAAGGACCCCGAGCTGGGCCCGGTCGCGATCGCCGGATGGGCGGTCGCGACCGCTTTCGTCTTCTTCCTGGCTCATGTCTACTCCGCCATCGTCGCAGTCGGCATCGCACGCCCGATGAAAGCCCTCGGCCTGCTCAGGAAAGAAGCGCGCAGCGAATGGCCGATGGTCCAGGGCGCCGTCGTACCGGCGGCGGTCATGCTGCTCGCCCCGATCGGCCTGTTGCCCGAGGACGATGCTTCGTTCTACGCGATTTGGACCGGTGTCGCGGTGCTTTTCGCCGCGGGCCTCGTGATCGGTCACAAGGAGAAACTCGGCTGGGGACGCAGCATCATCATCGCGTCGATCAACGCAGCGATCGGCCTGTTGATCGTCGCCCTGAAAGTCCTCGTTCACTGATGCCGCCGCCGGTCGGCGTTGCCCGATCCGGTCCGGTCGCTCAGTTCCGGGACCCACTGGCGCCAGAGGTCTTCGCGTAGGCGGCGAGATCGGCGAAGAAAGCGAAGATCACGATGAACCACTCGAAGCCCTCCACTCCCGGCGTGATCTGCCACATGACCACATAGGCCAGGGTCGTCCAGGGCAGCAGGAAGAAGCCGAGAACCGGCAGCACCCACCCGTCGAAAGCGTCACTGAGCCACCCGCCCGAAAAGAGCAGGATGAAGAAGAGGGCGAGCCTCGGTGAGATCAGCGCGATGAGGGCGACGAAACATCCCATGGCCGCGAAAGCTACAGCAACTCACGACCGCCCCCCCGGGTTGCCGTCGGCAGGTTTCATCCGGCTTCGAATCCGTTGCGGCCGCCGGTATCCACGGTCTCGGCCGGCTTCGAATCCGTTCAGGCGGCCGGTGTCCACGGTTTCGTCCGGATCGAAGCGGCGATGTGCGCGCCGAAAACGATTGCCATCGAAGCGAGGTTGAGAAAGATCAGCACTCCGATGAAGGCGGCCAGGAAGCCGTAGACAGCGCTGCCGCCGCCGGAAAGCTCGAACCAGGCACGCAGGCCGAACGAGACGAAGGTGACCAGCAGGGTCGCGGTCGCCGCCCCGACGATCGTGCTCAGCCAGTCCGATCGCCCGGGATTGAGAACCCAGAACATCCAGGCGAGCAGAGCAAGGCCCAGCAGGCTGATCGCCAGCGGTCCGCCGAAGACGGTGGCCAGGTCGGACAGGATCCGGCTGCCATCGACCGCACGGGCAAGGGGTCGCGAGATCGCAAGCGCGACCAGAAGCAGGGTCACCGGAAGGGTGACCAGGGTGATCAGGATGTCGAGACCCTTGTTCTTCGGGAAAGAAGGGCCGCCGGTCCCGTGTTCGTTGGCGGTGACCACCGCGTGGCGCATCGCACTCACGGTCGAGCTCGACGAGTACAACAGGATCACGGCGGTAATCAGGCCGAGACTGCCCGCACCGGAGGTCAGCCCGTCGAGGAAATCGGTCACTTCCTGTCGTCCCTCGACCTCGGTCAGAGGAAGATTGTCGACGATCTCCGCGATCAGATCTTCGCGGATCCCGGGACTGTCGAAGATGTTGCTGAGTATCCAGACGGCGAGCAGCAGCAGCGCCGGAAAAGTCAGCAACAGGTAAAAACTGAGCTGGGCCGCCTGCCTGGTGCCGGCCTCCCTGTCGAAGGAGACGGCGGCATTCCAGACGACGGCCCAGACTCGCGCAGAGGCCGCGATGGCACTGTTGAGAGCGCCGGTCGCGTCAGTCCCCCATGCCGATCTTGGCCTCGTCCCAGCGCACGGTCACGCCGTACAGGACGACGATGTTGAAAGCGATGAATACGAACGACAGGAAAGGCTGCGAGGTCAGCGACAGCAGCGAGAGCACGGCGTGAAAGGAACAGAGGGCGATCGTCACGAAACGTGCCCATTCCGCGCCCTGGATCAGGGCGAATCCCGCCCAGGCCTTGATCACCCCGGCTACGATCCAGAAGATGCCGAGGGCCGTGGTGCCGAGCAGATAGATGTCACCGTTGACGGCACCGCCGATGTAGTCGTCATCGAAGGCCGCGGCCAGGCCGGCGATCACGCTGAAGACGCCGCCGAGCATCATCAGGATGGCCGCGAAAGCCACCCAGGAGCCCCAGGCTGCGGAGCCGCTGTGGCCGTGTGAATCGTTGTGGTTCATCGTTTTCCTCCCGTATGTCTGAATCGTCGGCCGGAGGTCACCCCGACCCCGCTGCCCTGGCTTGTTTCGCCGGATCCCTCCCGGTGCCTGCCGGTCAGGCAGGCGAGATGCATCTGAATGAAATGTGGCAGGTTGCGCTTTCAACCGTCTCGGGAATCCTCGCCGCCGGGCGGTAGCGGCTGCAGTAGTTCTCGGCGCAGAGAAAGGATCCGCCCTTGAGTACCTTGCGAGGGATTCCGGTGGCCGGATCCCGGCTTGCCTCGACGCCGGGGTCAAGTGGTTCCTTTGGCACGCAGCACCCCCCGGCATGCTCGTTGTGACCTTCGTCGAACCAGGTGCGGGTCCACTCCCACACGTTGCCGGTGATCTCGAACAGGCCGAAACCGTTCGGCTCGAAGGTCCGTACCGCTACCGTCCCGGGTTCGTTCGCACCATCCGGACGCTGCCGGGTTTCCCAGGGAAACTCACCGATCCAGCGGTTCATCCGCTCCCTGCCACCGGGCGACAGTTCGTCTCCCCAGGCGAACTCGGCCCCTTCGATTCCGCCGCGGGCCGCGCGCTCCCACTGAGCTTCGCTCGGCAGGGTCTTGCCGGCCCATCGGGCGTAGGCGTCGGCGTCCTCGAAAGCGACCTGGGTGACCGGGTGGTCCTCCTTGCCGTCGATTCCGCTGTCCGGACCCCAGGGGTGCCGCCAGGATGCACCGGGCGTCCAGGCCCACCAGTTCATCGGATTGACGAGGTCGACCGGGCCGGGCGGTCTGTTGAAGGTGATCGAGCCGGGCACCAGCAGCGCAGGGTCGGCTCCCGGGTACATCGCCGGGTCCGGTGTCTTCTCGGCGACCGTCACGTAGCCGGTGGCTTCGATGAACCCGGCGAACTGCCGGTTCGTCACGGTGGTTTCATCCATCCAGAAGCCGTCGACGGCGACCTCGACCGCCGGCGCCTCTTCCGCATAGTGATCTTCGCTGCCCATGCGGAACGTACCTCCGGGAATCCACTTCATCCCCACGAAGGGAGGTTCTCCCGGGGCGAGGGCTCCGGACGCTGTCTGTTCCACACTCATCGGTTTCAGGCTACTTGACGACCGTCGGAACGCCATTTCCCTCTGGCCGTCGGCCCATCGCCTGTCCCACTGCTGTCCGCATCAACCGGCGGATTGGTATCGATCCCGGCCGGCGGTCAGGACCCGGGCCGGCGGTCAGGACCCCGGTTGGCCGCCGATCCCGTTGCGGTCGAGAAAGCCGGCAATCTCCCGGGAGAGCCTGCCACCCTGCCACGAAAGCGGGGACTCCCCCGCGTTCTCGATGACGAACTCGGAGTGTGGCACCTGCTTCGCGTAGAGCCGGGCAACGGCTTCGGGGTGTCCGGGGTCGGCCTCGTCCCGCGTTCCGGCAACCAGCACGGGCATACCGAGCCCGCCCAGTTCTTCCAGGGATGCGAAAGGTCGCGACCGCGGGACTTCGCGCAGCGCCTGCGCCACGGCCTCCGGGTGGCGATGCAGGGCGGCCCGCTGCCGGGCCAGCCGCTCGACCGTCTCCCGGTACCGGTCCGACTCGATTCCTTCGGCCGCCGCCCGCCCGAAAGCCTCGGGTCCGCCACCCTCCAGGGCTGCGGCGCGACCGTCCCAGCGCGCGAGCTCGGCCTCCTCGTCCAGATCCGGGGTGTAGACCGGTCCGATCAGAATCAGCCCCGCGACCCGGTCGGTTTTCCTCAGGGCGAAGTTGACGGCCGTGTGGCAACCCATCGAGTGCCCGCCCGCCACCAGAGGCCCTGGTCCGGCAAGGTGCTCAACCACCCGTTCGAGATCGTCGGCCAGCTCCCTGTAGGAGTAGCCCTCCCCCGGTCCGGCCGGGTCGGATTCACCGTGGCCCCTGGCGTCGTAGGTGTGGAGGCGGAAACCGCGCCGGGGCAGCACTTTCGAACCGTGAACGACATACCGGCGTGTCGCACTCAGGCCGTGGCACAGGAACAGGTCCGGGCCCTCCCCGGCGGATTCGCCGCGGATTCGTCGCCCCTCCGGTCCGATTTCGAAGTGGACCGGATCGACCGCCTGCAGAGTCATCGAGCTCAGCCCTTTTCGAGCGTGGCTTCTTCGATCACCACGGTACGGGTCGGCTGCTCGTCCGGGCCACCGAGCCTGCCGATCTTCTCGACCACGTCCAGACCCTCGCCGATCCGGCCGACCAGAGCGTATTCGGGCGGAAGCGACTCTCCTCCCGATCCGGTCACCACGAAGAACTGACTCCCGGAGGTGCCGGGTTTCTCGGTGCCGGACTTCGCCATCGCCACCATTCCGAGGTCGTACTTCAGGTCCGACGGCGGTTCCTCGACGGTTTTGAATCCGGGATTGCCGCTGCCGTCGCCCAGCGGGTCGCCGCCCTGAATCACGAAGCGGGGAACGATGCGGTGAAAACCGAGACCGTCATAGAAGCCCTGCTCGGTCAGATAGGCGAAGCTGTTCGCCGTCTTCGGTGCCCGCTCGGTGTCGAGCACGATTCGGAAGGTGCCCTCGGAGGTCTCCATGACGACCGAAGCCGGCTGTCCGGGTTCGAGGACCTGACCGGGCGGATCGAGGTCGCCCTGCTTGGTGACCACGGTCGGCACCGTCCCTTCGTCGCCTTGCGAAAGCAGGATTATGGCCACCGCTGCGGCCAGCACCAGTCCGGCCACAGCGATAATTCCCATCTTGCCGCGTTCACTCATGGCGGGAGAGGCTAAACGACCGGGCGCTACCGGGCATGCCGGTCGCCCTACCCGAAGACACGTCAATTGAGAAGATCAGACGGTGAACGATTCTCCCTCCCCGCCCAACCGCCGGACCGTGCGCTCGGGCAAGTTGATTTCCGCTCTGATAGCGCACTTCCCCTGGAGCTGGCCGCTGCTTCGTCGGCCGGTCACCAGATTCTTCGACCGGGCTGCCGGTGGGTGGGACGACCGCACCGGTGCCGGTTCGCTGGATCACCTCGCGCCCCTCGCTGCCGGTGTGCTCGACGTCAAAGGCAGACCCGAGAGCGTTCTCGACGTCGGCTGCGGCACCGGAGCTGCGACGCTCTTCCTCGCCCGTGAATTCCCACGGGCGCGGATCCGCGGCGTCGACATCTCCCCGGCCATGGTCAGCCGGGCCGGCGCCAGGATCGGACTCGACCCCGAAGCCCGGGTGGCCTTTCGTGAAGGCGATTCCTCGGACCTGCCCTGGCCCGCGAAGAGTTTCGACCTCGTGACCCTGGTCAATGTGCCGATCTTCTTCGCCGAGGTCAATCGGGTTCTGCGGCCGGGAGGTACCGTGGTCGTGGTCGCGACGCTGGGTGAGGATACGCCGTTTTCGACGCCGCCGAAGACCATCGAAGCCCGATTCGCAAAGCTCGGCCTCGAACGCTCGGG
>JAUQWL010000196.1 GCA_030835185.1 Solirubrobacterales bacterium
GTGCCGAGCGGCCTCCCGGCAGGGACCATCACCTGGCAGCAGCTTCTGGCGATCGATCCCGGCACGGAGCTCGAGTTCACGCGGGTCCCCTTCTCGCACCCTCTCTGGATCGTCTATTCGTCTGGCACGACCGGCCTGCCCAAGGCCATCGTCCACGGCCAGGGTGGCATCCTGCTGGAACACCTCAAGAAGATGAACCTCCACCTGGACGCCCGGGCCGGCGACCGGATCTTCTGGTTCACCACGACCGGCTGGATGATGTGGAACTTCCTTGCCTCATGCCTCCTGACCGACGCGGCGATCGTCCTCTTTGACGGCAATCCCGGCCACCCGGACATGGAAACCCTGTGGCAGCTCGCAGCCGATGTGGATGCCACCTGCTTCGGGACCTCAGCCTCCTTCATCGCCGCCTGCATGAAGGCGGATATCGAGCCCGCCAAAGGTCGCGACCTCTCACGGCTGCGCTCGGTTGGATCGACCGGCTCGCCGCTCGCCGCCGAAGGTTTCGACTGGATCTACGAGCAGCTCGGGGAAGAAACGTGGCTGTTCTCGACCAGTGGCGGCACCGATCTCTGCACCGCGTTCGTCGGTGGCGTACCGACCCTGCCCGTCTACCGGGGCGAGCTTCAGGCGCGTGCCCTGGGTGCGGCGGTCGAGTCGTGGGACGAAGACGGGAACCCTCTGACCGGAGAGGTCGGCGAACTCGTGATCACCGGGCCGATGCCGTCCATGCCGCTCTACCTGTGGGGAGATGATGACGGATCCCGCTACCGCGAAAGCTACTTCGATACCTATCCCGGCATCTGGCGCCACGGGGACTGGATCGAAATCACCGAGCGGGGTACCGCCATCATCTACGGCCGCTCCGATTCGACGATCAATCGCGGAGGGATCCGCATGGGGACCAGCGAGATCTACCGCGCCGTGCTGGCCGAGCCCGACATCACCGACGCGGTCGTGGTTGACATCCCCCGCCCCGGAACCGAGGGCTGGATGCCGCTCTTCGTCGTGCTCGCCGAAGGCGCCGAACTGAGCGACGACCTGAAGAAGCGGGTCGCCCGCAAGATCCGGGAGTGCTGCTCACCCCGTCACGTTCCGAATGAGATGATCGCGATCGAGTCGGTTCCCCGGACGCTCAGCGGAAAGGTGCTGGAGGTACCGGTCAAACGCATTCTCACCGGAACCCCGGCCGAAAAGGCGGCCAGCCGGGATTCGCTGGCGAACCCGGACAGTCTCGATTTCTTCGTTGATTACGCGAAGACCCTCAGCTAACGCTGAAGCTGCCACCTGAGCGAATCGCCCTCAGTCGAAGGAGGCGGATCGCCCGCAGCGTCCGGGCGGTCAGGACCCGACCCGGTCCCGTCCGGGCTGCGGCTCGTGACCGGAGCTCACCAGGGCCGCCATCGTGAGCGCAGCCCAGAACCCGACCACCATGATCGCCCCGGCGACGTCGCTCAGATAGTGCCAACCGGCGACCACTACCCCTGCTCCGACACCGACTCCGTAGATCAGACCGATCGTACCCGCGAGCATCCGTCTGCCCGGCGGAGCCAGGACCCATAGAGCGAAGCCGATTGAAAAGGCGGCTGTCGTGTGTCCGCTCGGGTATCCGATCTCGATCGGATAGCTGGCACCCAGTTCTCCCTGGACTCGCGGGTGGGAGAGCACGATCTTCATGCCCTGCGTCGTCAGGTTCGCGAGGACCACCACGGCGACACCGGCGAGCAGGTGGACGGAGCGTCGCCAGAGGACGGCGAGACCGGCCAGCACGAGCATGAAGACCAGAAGCGGACCGCCGTTTGCCAGATCCGAAGCGGAGGCGGCGAGCGATTCGGACCTGGAACCCTCGGCGGCCAGCAGCTTCGCGGTCGCCCTCGTATCGAGATCGTTGAATCGGTCGGAGCCGTAGAAGAGCAGGGCGAGCAAGGCAACGCCGGCGGCGCACAGCACGGCGAGCAGGATCAACCCCCGGATCAGTTCTCTGCGGGTGGGCACCAGATCAATCTAGAGGCCCGGTCCGGCGGGCCTCAGGCAGAGTCTGCGAACCTCAGGCGGGGGTGATCGGGTTGCGGCGTTCGGTGAAGTAACGGTCGCGGCCCCGTGCGCTGTCGAAGCGGGCGATCAACTCGTCGCGAAGCTTCGCCGGCTCGATCACGGCATCGATCACCATCTCGGAAGCGAGATGGAGCAGGTCCACCCCTTCGGCGTACTCGGCCCGCTTCGCCGCGACGAAGGTCTCGCGCTCGTCTTCGTCTTCGATCGCCTGGATCTGGTTGAAAAAGACCGCGTTGACGGCAGCCTGGGGCCCCATGACCGCGATCGACGCATTCGGCAGCGCCAGACAGCAATCCGGTTCGAAGGCCGGGCCGGCCATCGCGTAGAGACCGGCTCCGTAAGCCTTGCGCACGATGACCGAGATCTTTGGAACGGTCGCCTCGGAGACGGCCGAGATCATCTTTGCTCCGTGGCGGATGATCCCCTGTTTCTCCACAGCAGTCCCGATCATGAAGCCGGGCACGTCGGCGAGGAAGAGCAGGGGGATGTTGAACGCGTTGCATGTGGAAATGAACCGGGCCGCCTTGTCGGCCGAATCGACGAACAGCACCCCGCCCTTCTGACGCGGCTGATTGGCGACCACGCCGATCACTTCACCGTCGAGGCGCCCGTAGCCGACGATAAGTTCTTTGGCCCAGCGCTCGTGGACCTGGGTGAACGAATCGGCGTCGAGCAGCGTGTCGAGCAACTCTCGCATGTCGAAGGGCTGGTTCTCGTCGATCGGGACGATCTGGTCGAACGGCGTGTCGGATGCCGGCAGTACGGAATCGCCGGCGGGCGGTCCCTTGCGCCAATTGGTCGGCATGTAGTTCAGGTAACGGCGGCCGGTCTCGATCGCCTCTTCGTCGGTCTTGGCGAGGAAGTGGCCACAGCCGGACTTGGAGGTGTGCATCCTGGCCCCACCCATCTCCTCCAGCGTGACCGTCTCGCCGATCACCATTTCAGCCATGCGGGGGGAGCCGAGATACATCGACGCGTTGCCCGAGCGCATGATCACGACGTCGCAGAAGGCCGGGATGTAGGCACCGCCGGCGGCGCTCGGGCCGAAGAGCAGGCAGACCTGGGGAACCCGACCCGACATCTTTACTTCGTTGAAAAAGATCCGACCGGCTCCGCGGCGACCCGGGAACATCTGGGCCTGCTCGGTGATGCGGGCCCCGGCCGAGTCGACCAGGTAGACCATCGGGATCTCGAGTTTGAGTGCCCGCTCCTGGACCCTGAGGATCTTCTCGACCGTCTTCGGCCCCCAGGATCCCGCCTTGACCGTGGGGTCGTTGGCCATGAGTGCGACCGGGCGGCCACCGACAGTGGCGGTACCGGTGACTACGCCGTCGGCGCCGAGACCCTCTTTGTCCCAGTTGGCGAGCAGCGCATCCTCGACGAAGCTGCCCTCGTCGGTAAGCAGCGCGACCCGTTCGCGGACCGGCAGCTTGCCCTGCTCGGCCGTCTTTTCGTGGTGACGCCGCGGACCGCCGCCGAGGGCGGCCGCCAGGGCGGGATCGAGGTCGATCTTGCTCAACCGATCACCTCTTCTGGAAAAGACCGGTTGCCGGCCGGCCGCAGCCGGTCCCTCCCCCGGGACGACACGGTGCCGCTCGCCACGCCCTCGCCCGCCCGACCTACAGACCCGGGTTTACCGGGACCGGCTTCTCGCCGGAGTAGTCGTAGAAGCCGCGACCCGACTTGACCCCGTAGAACCCGGCGGCGACCATCTTGCGCAGGGTCGGCGGGGCGGCAAAGCGGCGCTCCCGGAACTCGTCGAACATCACGTTGGCGATCGATGCCAGGGTATCGAGGCCGACGAAGTCGGAAAGCGTCAGCGGGCCCATCGGGTGGCCGGCTCCGGCCTTCATCGCGTTGTCGATCTCCTCGATCGAGCCGATGCCCTCTTCGAGACCGCGAATGCCGTCGAGCAGATACGGGACCAAAAGGCGGTTCACGATGAAACCTGCCTTGTCCTTCGTTTCCACAGTGGTCTTCCCGAGCCGCGCGCCGTAGGCCATGCCGAGTTCCATCGCCTCGGGCGAGGTGGTCACCGACTGGATCACCTCGAGCAGGGGCATGCGCTGCACCGGGTTGAAGAAGTGGAGTCCGAGGAAGCGCTCCGGTCTTCCGGTGGCGGCAGCCTGGTCGATCACCGGCAGCGAGGAGGTATTGGTTGCGAAGAATGCGTCGGCCTTGACGATCTCGTCGACCTGCTTCCAGAGGTCGAGTTTCATGTCGAGGTCTTCGGTGATCGCTTCGATCACCAGGTCACACTCGGCAAACTCGTGCGGGTGGAGCGTCGGCTTGACCCGGGCGCGGATCGCATCGGCGTCAGCCCGTTCGAGCTTGCCCTTCTCGACCGCGCGGTCGAGCTGCTTCTCGATCTTGCCGATGCCCCTGTCGAGCTTCTCCTGGGTCAATTCAGTGACGACAACCTCGTATCCGGCTTCGGCGCTCACCTGGGCGATTCCGTGTCCCATCAGGCCGCAACCGGCGACGCCTACCATCTTGATCTCCATCGGGCTCCTCCGCGTAGAAATTTCAACCCGGGAAGCCCGGGCGACCGGCATGGGAGCCTAACGCCTATCAGGCGGGTTCGACTCCGAGAGCCTCGAGCCGCTTGCCCATTTCGTCCGCCACGGCCTTGAGGCCCGTCATCGGGCGAATCATCACGGTCATCTCGTCAACCAGCCCTTCGGAGTTGAACTTGAGGATGTCGACTCCCTGCAGCTGTCTCTCCCCCACGTTCGCTTCGAACATCAGGATCGCGACGTCGCCTTCTTCGACGTGCTCGATGTACTTGAAATCCTCGAAAATCTGGGCGACGTTGGTGAGGATGTAGCGCAGGGCATCCAGTCCCGGGTACGGACGAAAGACGAACGGACTGCGAAAGACCACATCCTCGGCGAAGAGACCTTTCGCCGCATCGAAATCCTTCGCTTCTGCCGCCTCACGAAACGCATCGCTCTTCATGCCCACACCTTATTGCCCCCCGGGGTGGTTGGAACCTGCGGCCAGGGCTCGGGTTGGTTCGAACCTGTGGCCAGGCCTTGGGGTGGTTCGAACCTGTGGCCAGGCCTTGGGTTGGTTCGAACCTGCGGTCAGGGCTTGGGGAGGATCGAACCGCCGACAGGCGGGTCAGGCGGTTGGGCTCCAATCGACCGGACCGGCGCGCAGCACATGCGAGCCGAGCGGCCGGCCGAGGACCCGCTGGGCGGCTGCCGATGCCTCGATCAGCTTCGGCAGGTCGATACCGGTCTCGATCCCCATCTCGGCGATCATCGAGACGACGTCCTCGGTGGCGACGTTGCCGGTCGAGCCGACCGGCACCGGGCAGCCCCCGAGTTCACCGAAGCTTGTCTCAAAGGAGGCGACACCCTGCTGGAGCGCCGCGAACACGTTGGCGAGCCCCTGGCCCCGGGTGTCGTGAAAGTGCGCGGTGAGCTCCACCTCGGTCAGCCGTTCGCAGGCAACCTCATAGAAGCGCGAGACCTGCACCGGGTTGGCCATGCCGGTCGTATCGCCGAACCCGACTTCATCACAGCCGGCATCCCTGAGTCGTACCGCGAGGTCCAGGACCCGCTCGACCGGAACTTCACCTTCGTAGGGACAACCGAACGAAGTTGCGATCACGCCTTCGCACCGCAGCCCGGCCTCCCGGGCGACAGGGATCGTCTCCTCCAGTTCGGCGATCGAGTCTTCGATCGACCGGTTGACGTTCTTCATGTTGTGAGTCTGTGAAGCGGAGAAGAAGAAGCTCGCCTCGTCGAACCGGTCGCGCAGGTCGAGTGCGCGGTCGAGTCCACGACGGTTCGGAATGAGAACCGAGAAGGAGACGCCGTCGCGGCGGACGATGCCGTCGAGCACGTCCTCGGCATCGGAAAGTTGCGGGATCACGTCGGGCCGGACGAAGGACGTCACTTCCATCCGCTTCAGACCGGTGGCAGAGAGCATGTCGATCAGCCGGATCTTGTCTTCGGTCGTGATGATCTCCGGCTCGTTCTGGAAACCGTCGCGCGGGCCGACTTCACGGATACTGACGGAGTCGGGAAGTCCCGTGACGCGGCCCGTATCTCCGGGGTTCATGCTGAACCGCCGAGGTGGATCCGGCTGGTGGTCCCACGATCACCCGTCATGCTCCGATCACCCGTCATGCTCTTCGCGCGGAGGAACCTGAATCGCCCGCCGTTCGTGAATTCCGAGGCCGAGGATCCGGTCGCCGTCCCGCACCTCGACCGAGAAACGGAACTTGCGGTCCTCGACAACCTCGTCGAGCCTCGCCCAGGCGACGCATGCGGTGCCTTCGAAAGCGGCGGCGACATGCTTGATCGAAACCTCGAAGCCGACCGTCGCTGTCGCCTCGGGCAGCTCGGGCTGGATCAGCATGGTCGCATTGTGCTCCATCCTCCCGATCATTCCCGGAGTCGAAAGCACCCCCACGCTGAGTGTGCCTCCGACGTCGGTCACCAGCAATCCGCCGACCGTAAAAGGCTCTTCTCGCTCGGCTCCGATCAGGTCCTGAAGTGACACTCGCCGAAGGATATGCGTAAGGCGTCACCGGCGCCGTGACCGGCGGGCAGAAAGCTTAGACTTGCGCCCGTGAGCGAAAACGGAAGCACCCCCACTATCCCTGTCCTCGGCGGTACCGGAGCACTCGGCAGCGGCCTCGTGAAACGCTGGGCCGCGGGCGGTGCCCGCGTGATAATCGGGTCACGGGATGCGGGACGCGCTGAGGAAGCCGCAAAGAAGGTCGCCGACGAGACCGGCGGTGACGTACTCGGCATGAAGAACGAAGACGCTGCCACCCGGTCGGAGATCGTCTTCCTCACGGTGCCTTTTCGCAACCAGTCCGAATACCTGACCAATCTCAAGAACGTCCTGACCGAGGGCCAGATCCTGGTCGACTGTTCGGTCCCGCTGGCTGCGGCGATCAGCGGCAAAGCCACACGGACGATCGGTATCTGGCAGGGCTCAGCCGCCCAGCAGGCCCAGGAGATGGCCCCGAAAGGCGTCACCGTGGTCTCCGCGCTCCACACGGTGAGCGGTCCGAAGCTGGCCGACCTCGGGACCGCGCTCGGTGAGGACGTGCCGATCTGTGGCGACCGAAAGGCTGACAAGGCCCGGGTCGCCGCCCTGATCGACCGGATAGAAGGACTGCGACCCGTGAATGCCGGCTCGCTGGAAACCTCCCGCATCGTCGAGCAACTCACACCGCTCCTGATCTCGATCAACATCAGGTACAAGACCCACGCCGGAATCAGCTTCACCGGACTGCCTGACGGCGATCCGTTTTCGTGAAGACGGTCCTCCTCGCCGGCGGTACCGGAGGGGCGAAGCTCGCCGCCGGCATGCAGGACGCGGTCGGGGAGGAACTCGACGTGATCGCCAACACCGGCGACGACATCGAGACCCTCGGCGTCCACGTGTCTCCGGACCCCGACCTGATCACCTACTGGTTGTCCGGGGAGATCGACCAGTCCCGCGGCTGGGGAATCAAGGACGACACCTTCAAGGTCTTCGAGCGGATGACCCGCTTCGGTGCGCCTCACTGGTTTTCGCTGTCCGATCTCGACCTGGCCGCCTGCCTCTACCGCCGCGACTTCATCGAAGAAGGCGGACGCCTGACAGACTCTGCCGCCCAGATCGCGCGCGGCCTCGGCGTCCGGGCGAGGGTTCTGCCGATGTGCGACGAGCCGGTGCGTACCAAGGTCCTCTGCGACGGCAGCTGGCGGGGTCTTCAGGAATACCTGATCCTCGACAGCGGGCAGCCCGCGGTCGAAGGCATCGAACTGGAAGGCATCGCCGAAGCCGAGCCGACTCCGGAAGTCCTCGCGGCGATCTCGGACGCCGAGCTGATCGTGATCGGCCCGTCCAATCCGGTGATCAGCATCGGCCCGATCCTTGCCGTCCCCGGAATGCGCGAGGCGATAACCGACGCCGCGGCACCGGTGGTGGCAGTCAGCCCGTACGTGGCCGGGAAAGTGATCAAAGGGCCGACCGACAACTTCATGCGGGCGCTCGACCGCCCGACCGCGGCCGCCGGAGTCGCTTCGCTCTACGAAGGACTGATCGACGCGATGGTTCTCGACGCCGACGATCCGGACCCGCCGCCGTCGGGCGTTCGCTGCTTCTCCACTCCCACCCTCATGCACAGTGCGGAAAGCCGCGCATCGGTCGCCAGGGCCGTCCTCAAGGTGGGCCGAAAGCTGCTCGAGAGTTGAACTGTGTCGCGGTCGTAACCGCCAAACGTTTCGATCAGGCAAAACAGCGCCTTGCCGGTTCGGTCGACGCAGAGTCGAGACAGACTCTCGTGGCGGCGATGCTCGCGGATGTACTCGAGGCGGTCGCCGGATCCCGGCTGGTCAGGCAGATGATCGTGGTGACCGGCGAGGGGGCCGCCGCAGACCTGGCCCGCGGTCTGGGCGCAGACGTGATCGAAGACCCCGAGAATTATGGCCACTCCGAGGCAGCACTGCTCGGCGTCAGGCGGGCGGAGCAGCTCGGAGCCGACTGCGTCGTGATCCTCCCCGGCGACTGTCCGCTCCTCGACCCGCGCGAGCTCGACCATCTGTTGGCAGGCCTGCCTGACCCCTACGTAGCCGTCGTACCCGACCGTCACGGCACCGGCACGAACTCGCTCGTCCTGGTTCCACCGGACGTGATCGAACCGGCCTTCGGTGAGGGCAGTTGCGAACGACATCAGAAGATCGCACGAGACGCCGGGGTCGCCTACGGGGTCGAGAACATTCACACGCTCGCCCTGGACATCGACACCCCCGCCGACATCGTCGCTCTCACGACGAGGCTCGACCTCAAAGGTGACGTGGCCAGGAATACAGCGAAAGTCCTCGGAATCTGAATCGTGACCGGACGGGGCGAGATTCATGTGTTCCCGGTCCCCGGCCTGCCGGAAGTCACCGAGGGCTTCGACCTCGGGGGCGCCGTCGCCGCGAACGTCGACCTTCAGGCCGGAGATGTCGTTGCGATTTCCCAGAAGGTCGTTTCCAAGAGCGAGGGCCGGCTGGTGAGGCTCGCAACGGTGGAGCCGGGAGCACGGGCATCCGGCCTGGCGGAGCGACTGGGCAAGGATCCCCGTCTGGTCGAGCTGATCCTGGGCGAGAGCAGGTCCGTGATCCGGGAGGACAGCGATCGGGGCATCCTGATCACGGAGACCGTGCATGGCCTCGTCTGCGCCAACTCGGGAGTCGACTCCTCGAACCTGCCGGAAACCGACGCTGCCCTGCTGCTGCCCGAGGACCCGGACGAATCGGCCAGGCGGATACGCCGGCAGATCGCGTCTTCCTGTGGAGTCCGGACGGCCGTCATCGTGAGCGACAGCCTCGGTCGTGCCTGGCGCCTCGGTCAGGCCGAGGTAGCGATCGGTTGCGCCGGGATCGCACCGCTCGAGGACTGGCGTGGCAGGACCGATTCCAGCGGCCGCGAGCTCAGTGCCACGGTGATCGCGACGGCGGACCAGGTCGCCGCCGCTGCCGACCTGGCCCGGAACAAGACCAGCCGCACCCCGGCGGTGCTGATCCGGGGACTGGCCCACCGGGTGACCGAAGGGCACGGTCCGGGTTGCGCCTCACAGCTTCGCCCGGCCGCCGAAGATCTTTTCCGCTGATTCTTCCGCCGGAGCCCGGCCTAGCATCGCGCCATGCCAGCGCAATTCGAGTACTCAGCGAACGTGTCCGTCGACGGCTTCATCGAGGATGCCGAAGGGACCCTTGAGTGGTCCGAACCCAATGAAGAGGTGCACCGGTTCTGGAACGAGAAGACCTCGGACCTGGAAGGGATGGTCATGGGTCGCCGCCTCTACGAAACGATGGTCCCGTTCTGGCCGGAGGCAGCGGCAAGGCCGACCGGACAGGAGACATCTGACGAGTTCGCGAAGATCTGGATGTCGAAGCCCCGCTACGTGTTCTCGAGGACCCTCACGAGCGTTGAAGGCGGATGCCGGCTGGTGTCCCAGGGTCTCCTTCCCTGGGCCCGGGAACTGAGGCAGACGTCGGAAGGCATGTGGGGCGTCGGCGGCCCGGGGCTGGCCTCGGCTCTTTTCTCGGCCGGCCTCATCGAGCGGGTTCGCCTGGTGGTCGTACCGGCGATCCTCGGGAGCGGCAAACCGTGTTTCGGGCCGGACTTCGGACGGCGTGGCCTGCGCCTGGTGGAATCCCGGGATTTCCGCTGCGGAGCGCAGATGCTGCTGTACGAGACAACCTGAAGCAGGCTCGCCGGCCTGCCTCAGGCGATCCTCAGGACCAGGGAGCCTTCGACCTTGCCTTCCCGCAGATCGTCGAGCGCCTTCTGTGCGTTTTCCAACGGATAGGTCGTGACTTCGGTTCGCAGACCCGTGTGCCCGGCCGCTTCGAGCAGTCCGTCGCCGTCGGCACGGGTCAGGTTGGCGACCGAATGCAGGCTGCGCTCCTCCCAGAGGAGCTCGTAGGGAAAAGAGGGGATGTCGCTCATGTGGATACCGGCGCTTACGATCCTGGCACCCCTCGCGCTCGCCCTCAGCGCATCCACCATCAGCGAACCCACCGGGGCGAAGACGATCGATGCATCCAGCTGTTGCGGCGGCAGCTCGTCCGAACCTCCCGCCCACTCGGCTCCGAGCGAGCGGGCGAAGTCCTGAGTCGCGATATCACCCGGCCGGGTGAAGGCGAAGACCCGCCGTCCCTGGGCGACGGCGATCTGGCAGAGGATGTGCGCGGACGAACCGAAGCCGTAGAGCCCGAGTCGCTCGCCGTCGCCGGCGATCCTCAT
>JAUQWL010000197.1 GCA_030835185.1 Solirubrobacterales bacterium
AGCGGTCGAAACCCTCGGCGAACTGAGCGCATCGGGCAAGCCGGTCGCATTCGTGACCAACAGCCCTCGGCTCTCCCCCTCGGAACACGCGGAGGTGCTGAGGGGGAACGGGATCGAAGTCGGGGACGACCGGGTCGTGACGGCCGGTTCGGCTCTGATCGCGATAGCCTTGGAGCGGTTCGGGTCGCAGCCGAAGGCGATCGCCACCGGCACCGATTCGTTCCTGGGCCAGCTTGCGGCGGCCGGCATCGTCCTGCTCGCTCACGCCGACTGGGAACAGGCCGAAGTCGTGCTGGTCTCCGGACATTCGGGTTTTGACTACGGCGAGCTGAAGGCGGCTTCGAGGGCCGCAAGATCGGGGGCCCTGCTGGCCGCCACCGGACGCGATCCGACCATGCCGATGCCGGACGGCCTCTGGCCCGGAACCGGTTCGATCCTTGCCGCGATCGAGACTGCCTCCGGGGCCACGGGTTTGATCGCCGGCAAGCCCGAAGCCAGGATCTTCGAAGCGGGACTCGAGGCGATCGCGGTCACAAGGGATTCATCCGGCCTCGTTTCTTCGACAACCGGTTCGCCGATGCGGGTGGCGATGCTCGGCGATCGCGCGGATACGGACGTGGCCGGCGCCCAGGCGGCAGGGATCGAAGGCATCTTGGTCGGCGACGGCGAGGACCCCGCCATCGAGCCCGAGCATGTCATCCCCGATCTGGCGGGACTGTTGCGTCCACTCGGCTGACACGGTTCTCCGGGCCACAGTGCCACCGGGTCAGGTCAGGCCGGCTCCTCCGCGATCGTCGCCGGCCGACCGGCCTCCAGCCCGATCGCCGTCTGGATGACGACGACCACCACGATCATTCCGATCACCAGACCCCAGCTCGAGCGGGCATCGTGGATCGATCCCGCCAGCACCGGTCCGGCGGCCGCGATCAGATAGGCCACCGACTGGCCGGTGCCGGAGAGCTCTGCGGCCATTTCATGCGAGGCCGCCCGGCTGACGAAGAACGTGAGTCCGAGCGCGAATCCCGCACCCTGGCCCACGCCGATCAAAGAGGCCCACACGATCGCGCCGGCGGATTCGAACAGCAGAAGGGCAAGCAGCCCTGCGATGGTCGACGCCCCGGCTGCCACCACCAGGACGCGGTCGTCGCGGACGCGGTCGCCGAAGAGCGAGAGCGCAACTGCCGGGATCACCCCGAGCCCCAGCGAAGTCGCGAATATCAGGCCCGCGTTCACCTCCCCTATTCCGGTGGAGATCAGGATCTCGGTCAGCCAGGTCAGTACGACCCAGAAAGCGAATGACTGGGCGGCCATGAAAAGCATCACGGCGACCGCCAGTCGGGAGCGCAGCAGGGCACGGAGGCCGGCGACTCTGGGTGGCGCCGGACGAGACGGTGGCCGGCGTCTCACCAGTGCCGCCCAGACCAGTGCGGCGACCAGCGCAGGGACGGCCCAGACCGCCAGAGCCCCGCGCCAGCCGAGCCAGGTTTCGGAAAGCGGAATCGCAAGCGCCGAGGCGACGGTCGCCGAGACGCCCAGCACCGCGACGTACATTCCGGAGATACGTCTGCCCTCAAGAGGGAAGGAGCGCTTGGTGACCCCGGGCAGCAGTACGTTGATGGAGGCGATCGCGACACCGAGAACCGCCGTACCGAGATAAAGGGGCGGGATCCCGGGCATCAGCCGCAGCAGTATTCCTGCGGCGAGCAGGAGCATGGCGCCCAGCAGCACCTCTTCGAGGCCGAAGCGACGCCCGAAACGCGGGACCATTCCCGAGAAGATCCCGAAGCAGAGCACCGGAAGAGCCACGATCAGGCCGGCACCGGCCGCATCGAGCCCGGTGTCTGCCTGGATTTGACCGATCAGGGGTCCGATCGCGGTCATCACCGGCCGCAGGTTGATCGCCGCCAGGACGACGCCCGCCAGCAGCAGCCACCGACCCGAATTCAGTTGCCTGCGTGGCTGCTCCCCCATCGCCTCCTCTTGCGCCTCAGCCGGTCCCGTGGCAGGGCCGCCACGGATTGGCGAAGAGGTCGTACTCCTTGCCGATCGCGCTGAAACGCAGCTTCTTCGCCTTGCCGCAGAACTTCGGGTTCGGGGTTTCATACTCGACCGAGAACACGGCCTTGCCCGCGCGGATGAACGGCTTGAAGCGACCGCATTCGTTGTACTGGAAGCACTGCTCCACCACCGCGTAGTCGAAGTTCCGGACAAGCTGCCTGGCCTGGGAGGGGTCGTTCTTCAGTGCGACCGAGAGGCCGGCCTTGTGGGCCTGCCGGGCGATCCATCGGTTGAAGCGGAGCTGGTCCTTCGCCGTGAGCGGAAAGCCGGTGCGGTTCTGGTAGCCGGCGAGGTTGTCGGGCTCGAGGCCGTCGAAGCCCTTGCGCGCGCACATCCGGATCCGGTTCTTCAGCGGCTTGGCGAACTTGCGGTACTTGCGGATGTCGAGCCAGCGCTCGTTCGGATACCCCTCGTACTTCCTGCCGATCACCGACTTCGGGAACTGGTCCTTGTCGGGGCGGTACTGCTCCCAGCTGCCGGCGTCGATGTAGCAGATGACCTTGCGGCCCTTCTGGTGGAGCTTGCGCACGGTATTCGCAGACACATCGAAGCCGTCGACCTCGTAGACAGGCGCCTTGATCGACATGTCGATCCTGCCCTGCAGCTGGAACTGCCAGGGCCTGGTCGTCGGTTTCGGCTTCCACATGCCGCCACCGGAGCCGGTTGCCGCGGAAGTGGAGGGTTCGGTGCCGGCTGCCGCCGCCGACGACGAACCGGCGCGAGAGGAACCGGGATCGGCTCCGCAGGCGACCAGCACGAGGGCTGAAGCCGAGAGGGCGAGGACTGCGAATCGCTTGAGACTGAGGGATCGTGAGTTCATGGCAGCGAAGCTAGCGGGCCCGATAGCGGTCGGGGGCGGTTTCAGGAGCATCCTTCATCGAATCCTCATGTTCGCACCGTTGAGCTCGCTTAACCTAGACGGACCTTGCGTGTCCTTGTAATCGAAGATGAACCCGGCCTGCGGGCCGGCGTCAGCGCCGCACTGCGGGCGACCGGTTTCGCGACCGATGCAGCCGGCGACCTGGCCGGGGGGCGGGTTCTGCTGCGCCGCCACCATTACGACTGCGTGGTCTGCGATCGCATTCTTCCCGACGGCGACGGCCTCGAGATCCTTGCGGAACGCGACCGGCTCGAGGAACCACCACCGATCCTGATACTCACCGCACGGGATGCGATCCGCGACCGGGTCGAAGGTATTGAGCGCGGTGCCGACGACTATCTGGTCAAGCCGTTCGCGATGAGCGAATTGCTCGCCCGGATCCGGATGCTCTGTCGCCGGGGCGTCGCAGGGCCGTCGGTGACCGTTGTCGGCGACCTCGAGATCGACCCCGGACGACGGGAGGTCCGCCGCGACGGGGTGACCCTGTCGTTGACCACCAAGGAGTTCTCCGTACTCGAACTCCTCGCAAGCCGCGCCGGGCGGACCGTCTCGCGCGAGCAGATAACGGAGCACTGCTGGGACCGCCTGACCGTGCCGATGTCGAACGCGGTAGATGTCGTGATCTCCCAGTTGCGCCGGAAACTGGGAGAGCCGAGCCCGATCCGGACCGTTCGCGGCACCGGATGGATGCTGGAGGAGACGTGAGCCAGGTCGACCGGGTCGAAGCCCGGCTCCGGCGGCTGCGAATCAACCTGACGGTGATCTTCACCGCAGCCCTCGCCTTCGGCCTCGTCGTGCTCGCGCTGATCGCGATCGAGACCGACTCACGATCGCGAAGCGAGGCCAGGGAGGCGGTCATGTCGGAACGGATCGAGGCTTCGAGCCGGCTGATCTACTACACGAACGACGGCGAGTTGAGGCTGGACGGGCTCCAGGACGACGACGCCACCGTCGGCTCCCCCGAAGTCAGGGCGTACCTCTCTACGCCCTCGGGATTCCGGCAGGTCTTCCGGGGGCAGGGCCCCCACCTTGCGCTGACCGCCGAGTCGGTAGACGAGGTATCGGCCGCTGCACTCGGGAACGAGACGAGTTCGAGCCTGACGACGACCAGCCGCGACGGCGAAGAGGTGACCCTGCTCGCGACACCTTTCTACAGCGACGTGACCGGCCGGCCTGCGGGAACCGTACTGTCGGCGAGCCCGACCAGCCCGCCGGACGATTCCCGCCGCAAACTGGTGCTGGCCATGGTGATCGGATGCGCCGGGCTGCTCGTGCTCGCCGCCGGAGCCGGCTGGGTCCTGGCCGGCCGCAGCCTGCGCCCGGCCGCCCGTGGGCTCACCCAGCAGGAGGAGCTCCTTGCCGATGCCGCCCACGAGCTTCGAAACCCGATCGCTTCGATCCAGGCATCGCTCGAAGCCGCCGAGCTGGATCCCGAATCGGGCGAGAGGGCGATCCGGACGGCGCTGGTTTCGGCCCGGAGCGCCGGGCAGACCGTCGACACACTGCTCCGGCGCGCCCGGGTCGAATCAGGCGCCGAGTCGATCCGGCAGGTCCGGCTGAGACTGGACCAGCTCGT
>JAUQWL010000198.1 GCA_030835185.1 Solirubrobacterales bacterium
GAGTTTTCACTGGTCCTGTTGCTGACCGTGCTGATCGTCGTTCCGATCGCAGCGGTGGCCTTCGCCCGCTCTGGCAAGGGCCTCGATGAGCTCGGCAAGGGGCAGTTCTCGATCGACCGTGACGACGACCTCGGCAGCGGCATGACCGCCGCCGACTCGCCTGCGGCAGCGGACAGGGAGCGAGCCGAGGAGATACGGCAGATGATCGAGGCGGCCGACTTCAGAAGCCGGGCCCGCGGCGAGGGCAGGCTGGACGTCGAACGGCAGATCGAACGGCTGCTGGCCGGGGAGGGCGCGAGTGAAGACAGGGGCACCGATGGCGCCGCCACCGGCGATGACGGTGAAAGCGGGGTGCCGGCCGAAGGTGCGATCGCCGGCACCGAGGACGACCGAAGCGGCTCCGGTTCGGCGGACCCGGCCGCAGGAAGCGAGATCCGGGCCGAAGTGCGCCAGCTGGTCGTCGCCAACAACGAGCGTCGCGAGAGGCGCGGCGAGCAACCGCTCGACGTTGAGAGCGAAGTCGAGCGCCGTGTGAAGGAATGGGAATGAAAGGTGCCGGAACCGGGTTAGGATGGAACCATGGATCAAGACCGCTCTATCTATGAACTCGAGGACCTCGCGGTCCAGCCGGGCACGTACTTCAACCCGCAGACCGAGGTCGTCGTGATCGTCGACGACTCCACCTCGATCGACCAGGAGATCTTCAACATGGAGTCCTTCGAAGGCGCTGAATGGGTCCGCATCGCCGAAGAGACTGCCGTCGACGAGCAGCACCGCGACGAGCTTCTGGAGCGCTTCCAGACCCACTACCACCCCGGAAGCGCCGGTTCGGTTTCGGCTACCGCGCTGGAGCAGGGCGACGGAGAGATGGACGACGGCGAATCCGGTCAGGATCCCGGCCGCGAAGACTGATGGACCCGGGTTCTCCCCGGCCACCGGCTACCTTACGGACGACGGCCTGACCCTCGACGGACTCGCGGGTCCCGATGGCCGCGATTGCCTCGTCACCGGGCCTGATCGGCCCGAACCTGACCTGCTTCAACCCCGGCAGGGCCCCCGGAGGGCATTTCGGCCGCGTGCTCGCCAAACATGTCGAAGCGACCGCGATCACCTGAAAGTGCGGTTCCGCATATGATTCCCGGTGTGCTCGAAGCAGGAAAAAAGGCCCCCGACTTCAGACTGAAAGACCAGAGCGGGGAGACGGTCGCGCTTTCCGACTACTCCGGAAAGACGGTCGTCCTCTACTTCTACCCGAAGGCCAACACCCCGGGGTGTACCACGCAGGCCTGCGGGGTGCGCGACCGCATCGGCGAGTACCGCAACGCAGGCGCCACGGTGATCGGGGTCTCGCCCGACGAGGTGAAGGCGATCAGGAAGTTCAACGACGAGCACGGCTTCGGCTTCACCCTGCTCGCCGACAAGGATCACAAGGTGGCCGAGGAGTACGGCACCTGGGTCGAGAAGTCGATGTACGGAAATGCGTACATGGGCGTCCAGCGAGCAACTTTCATCATCGGTCCCGACGGCAAGATCGCCCGGGTCTTCCCCAAGGTCCAGCCGAAGAAGCACGACGATGTCGTGCTGAAGGCGCTGGTCGAGATAAACACCACCGCCTGAATGGCCAGTTGGGACATCGGCTCCTACGAGCTGACTGCCGCCCAGCTGGAACCGGTGGCCGGCGTGTCGATCGATGCGGTCGAACCGGTCGCCGGCAGAACCCTGCTGGACCTCGCCTGCGGAACCGGCAACGCCTCGCTCGAAGCCGCCTCGCGCGGGGCGAGGGTCACCGGTATCGACCCCGCGACCAGACTGCTCAAAGTCGCCCGTCTTCGAGCCACGGAAGCCGAAGTCGATGCTGAGTGGGTCCACGGGGACTTCCACCCCCTGCCCTTCGAGGACAATTCCTTCGACATCGTCACCTCGGTCTTCGGGATGATATTCGGGGCGGATGAAAACGATATCGCCGGCGAGATCGCACGGGTCCTCGCACCGAGCGGCCGGATCGCGATAGCGACGTGGGTCGATACCGGCGTCATGAGCGAGGTCGGCAACCTGATCCGGTCTGCGGTCGAAGAGAAGGTCCAACTTCCGCCCGAGGACCGGCCGCGCTTCGACTGGGGCGACGAGGACAATCTGAAACTGCTGTTCGCCGACCACGGCATCTCGATCCAGACCGAGACCCGCCGCCTCTCCTTCCGTGCCGACTCACCGCAGCAGATGAGCGACGAGTGGGCCGACAACCACCCGGTGTGGCTCGCCACCCGCGAGGCCGTCGGCAGCGAGCGCTACGACCGGCTGCGCGCTGACATCCTCGCCGCCCTCGAAGCGGGAAACGAGGACCCGGCCGCGATGAAGCTGACCAGCGACTACCTCGTGATCACCGGCAGCCCCGTCTGAGATCAGGTCGCCTCAAGAGACGATTGCCCCGTCTGAGGTCAGGTCGCCTCAAGAGACGATTACATAGATCAGGAAGATCGAGTAGAGCATCAGCCAGCCCGCGATCGCGAGCCTTCCGAACTCGCTGCGGCGGCGGAGCGCCCAGTAGGCAATGGCTCCTCCGGCCAGGCCGATCAGCATCGAGGCCGTGGCGAAGCGGTCGAGCGACCAGTCGATGAAGACCATGCCGAAGAAGATCGGGATGGTCGACTGGAAAACCATCGCCCCGGTGATGTTGCCGAGTGCCAGCGAATCCTTGCCGTCACGGATCCAGAAGTAGCTGTTCGCTTTCTCGGGCAGCTCGGTGGCGAGTGGGGCGAGGATCAGGGAGAGCACGATCGCCGGGACACCGACTGCGTCGGCGAAGTGGAGCAGTTCGTCGACGAAGAGCTGGGCGCCGCCGACCATCGCCCCCAGGCCGATCAGCAGCTGGAGGGTGATCAGACCGTTCGGCGGGTCGGTGTCGTGGCGGCCGGCTCGCCGGTCCATGATCAGCGGTTCCATCTCGTGATCTGCGGCCGCGACGCCGCCGTTTTTCAGTGTTTCGCGTACGTACCAGCCGTAGGCTCCGAGAAAGACGATGCCGGCCACGATCTCGAACCACGTCGGGGTCTCCAGCAGCCCGATGGCCAGCGCGGCCCCGAAGAAGATCATGAAGAAGAGCAGGTCCCGGTCGATCGTCTCGACGTGGACCTTGAGGTGAGTGCCCTGCGGCCGGCGCCGGCGATAGCCGATCGCGGCGATGCCTACCAGGGCCATCGCAACGGTGGCCAGCAGGAACGGTGCGCCGACAATCGCGCCGACCGCAACCTCCTCCGACCCGGAAGCGCCGCCGATGATCGCGACGATCGGAATCAGGGTCTCCGGCATCGCGGTGCCGACCGCAGCCAGCAGGCTGCCGACCGCACCTTCGCCCATATCGAGCTTGTGGCCCATCCACTCGATCGCGTTGGTGAAAAGCAGTGCCCCGGCAAGGATGATCGCGAAGCTGGCTGCCAGCAGGATGACGTTGCTCAAGATTCACCCTCGCCGGCTGCGGCTGCGGCTGCGACTGCGGCTCCGGCTGCGGCTCCGGCTGCGGTCAGGCTGAATCTGATCCGGGAAGGAGGCAGCGCATTTTCCGGATCGTCGAGCGAGAGGATCAGGTCGAAGCGCACGAGCGCACCGTCGCCTTCGGCGGCGAAGAGCTCGAAGTCGGCCGCGGTCAGAGTCCCTTCGAGCTGGTCGAGCTCTCCCACTCCCGGAATCGAGTCGCTCCCTTCGGCGGCAGGATCCTCCGCGAGTGGGCGTATCCGTTCCAGAAGCCGATCGACATCGATCGCTCCGCTGACCCGCTCGACCTCCACCCCGTCGAGTTCGCCCGTTCCGTTCGAAGCCAGTCCTTCGATGAGCGCAGCCAGACCGGCATCTTCACGGTCGGCCGGATCATCGCCTCCGGCGCCCGGGACCGAATCGGCGAGGGCTTCACGGACGGTCCTGTTCGTATCGCGGTCGATCCGGAGTATCCGGCTGTCCAGGACCGCGTCTTCGAAACCGAGCGAAGCGACCTCCACCTGCGCCCGGCCGATCGGCGGACTGAGCAGCGAATCGCGGCTGAGCGCGGTGTCAAGCACCTGCTCGGGGGCGGCATCCGAACCGCAGCCGGAGAGCGGCAGGAGGATCGCCGCCGCAAAGAACGGCAGCAGGGTTGACCTGATCGTTTTCAAGGCTCGGGAGCGTATACGCTCGCCTGCCCATGCCACCACGCACAATCCTCTACACGGGCAAAGGAGGCGTCGGCAAGACGAGCGTCGCCGCGGCGACCGCCCGGATGTGCGCCGCGAGGGGCAGGCGGACAGTGGTCATGTCAACCGACCCTGCCCACAGCCTCTCCGACTCGCTCGGCGTCGAACTCGGTCTGGAAGCTTGCGAAGTCGCGCCGAACCTGTTCGGACAGGAGGTGCTCGCGTCGGTGGAGATGAGGCGCAACTGGGACAGCGTGTCGACCTGGCTTTCGGCGATGTTGATGAACCAGGGAGTCGACCGGGTCAGGGCGGAAGAGCTGACCGTACCGCCCGGGATGGACGAGCTTTTCTCGCTGCTGAGAATCAAGCAGCACTGGGACGACGACGACTGCGAGGTGCTGATCGTCGACTGCGCGCCGAGTGGCGAGACACTGAGACTGCTCGGCTTCCCCGAGGTCGCCCGCTGGTGGATGAAGAAGGCCTTCCCCTGGAACAACGGCCTGCTCGGTGCGGCCGCCCCCCTGGCTCGCGCATTGGACCTCCCCCTGCCGGACCGCGAGATGATGGGAGAGCTCGACCGCCTGATCGAAAACCTGCTGGTCATGGATTCGATCCTGCGTGACCACGAGAACAGCTCGATCAGGCTGGTGATGAACCCCGACCGCATGGTGATCGACGAAGCCCGCCGGACCTTCACCCACCTGAGCCTCTACGGCTACCCGACCGACGCGGTCGTCGTGAATCGCGTCTTCCCGGACGAAGTCGAGGGGACCTACTTCGGCCCGTGGCGCGACCGGCAGGCGGCACAGCTGGAAGAAGTCGAGGCCGGCTTCGCGCCGGTGCCGATCCTGACCGCACGCTTTTTCGACCGCGAGGTGCTCGGCGAAGAGATGCACGGGTTGCTCGGTAAGGAGCTCTTCGGCGAGCGGGACCCGGCAGCGATCCTTCACGAAGGGATGGCGCGCGAGCTCAGCACCGACGAGAGCGGCACCGTGATCCGGATCGCCGCCCCATTCGTCGAAAAGAACGAAATCTCGCTTCAGCAGGCGGGAGAAGAGCTGGTAGTGACGATCGGTGACACGAAGCGCACTATCATGCTGCCTTCGGGCCTGGCCGAAAGCAACCCCAGCCGGGCCGCATTCGAAGAAGGAATCCTGGAGATCAGCTACGACGATGTCCGATCCGGAACGGCCCAAGCGCCCAGAAACTGAAACCCTCCCGCCTGGAGCCGACCGCTTCTGGGGGCAGTTCTCGCAGACCAAAGCCGGACGAAGCCACACCACCGAAGAAGCGGCAGCGGCCACGGACGGGCCGGAGCAGCCGAAAGACGAAGGTCAGCACTGCCTGGAATGGTGTCCGATCTGCCGGTCGGCCGACATCGTCCGCGCGACCACGTCTCCGGAGACCTTCGGTCAGGTCCAGGCGATCCAGAACGAAGCGATCAGCGTTCTCAAGTCCTTCCTGGCGATCTACGCCGAGCGCACGTCCGACCAGGGTGCCGCGACGCAGGATTCGGAGCCACCGCCCCACACCGGGCCGGAAGTCAGGGACATCTCAATCGATTGACGGCAGCTCGATGCCCCAGGTCTTCATTCCGTCCTCGATCGCTTCGTTGACCGCCTTCAGCACGGCCACCCGGGCATAGCGCTTCGACTCGCCCGGGATCACGTGCCACGGTGCGCGGCCGGTGCCGGTTTTCTCGAACATGTCTTCCACCGCCGCTTCGTACTTGCCGCGAAGCTCCCGGTTTCGCCAGTCCTCGTCAGTCAGCTTCCACTCCTTGAGCGGCGTCTTCGCCCGACGTTCGAAACGCTTCAGCTGCTCTTCCGGTGAGATGTGCAGCCAGAGCTTGACGAAGATCATTCCCTCGTCGGACAGGCCTGACTCGAAGTTGCGGATCTCGCGGTATGCCCGTTTCCAGACGGTCTTTCTGACCAGCTTCTCGACCCGCTCGACCAGTACGCGGCCGTACCAGCTCCGGTCGAAGACCGCCATGCCTCCCCAGCCGGGCAGGGGCCCGGCAAAGCGCCAGAGGAAATGGTGACGCAGTTCCGTGGCGGTAGGCGCAGCGAACTGGGAGACGCGGACGTGACGCGGATCCAACGGATGGACGAGGCGCTTTATGGCTCCGCCCTTTCCGGAGGCATCCCAACCCTCCATCACCACGCATACCGGCGGGCCGAGCTGTCCGGAGCCGACCTGGCCGCCGAGGGTCAGACGCAGCGCGGCAAGCCGATCCTGCTGCTTCGCCAGTTTCTTCAGGCCCTCATCCTTGCTGTAGTCAAGTGAGAGATCCACCTCGTCGAGCATGCCCATGGCCGAAGCTTAAGGTCACCGCAGCGGCCGGGCCGGGAACCCGGGCGTCTGCATGCCCCTATCCTTCAACCGATGCGCCATTCCGTCACAGCCCCGCCCGATTCCCCTTCCGAGGTCGCGACGGCGCTGCGCGACGCGGCCTACCTGGCCGACGAATCCACCGCCCTCATCGCCTTCCTTGCCCAGCGACTCGGAAAGCCCGTGCTGGTCGAGGGGCCGGCCGGCGTCGGAAAGACCGAACTCGCCAAGGCACTCTCGAGAGCGACCGGACGCGAACTGGTCCGTCTCCAGTGCTACGAGGGGCTGGACGAGGCCAAAGCGCTCTATGAATGGAACTACCGCAAGCAGCTGCTGCAGATCCAGGCCTCAGCCTCGGCCGGCGACGGACCGGACGCCGTCGCGGACCCGGCCGCAACCGGCGAGGTCAAGCCGATCAGCCTCGGTGGCATCTTCACCGAAGAATTCCTTCTCGAACGGCCGCTGATGAGGGCGATCGCCAATCCCGACCCGGTCGTCCTCCTGATCGACGAGATCGACAAGACCGACCAGGAGTTCGAGGCGATGCTGCTCGAGCTGCTCTCCGACTTCCAGATCACGATCCCCGAGATGGGCCGGATCGAAGCGACCACCCACCCGATCGTGCTGCTGACATCGAACAACTCGCGTGAGCTGACCGAGGCGCTCAAGAGGCGCTGCCTCTACCTCTGGCTCGACTACCCCTCGGCCGAGCGCGAGATCGAGATCATCCGGCTCCATGCACCCGAGATCGACGAGGTACTGGCCGCCAGGCTGGTCGAGGTGGTCGACATGGTCCGCGAACTCGACCTGAAGAAAGTGCCTTCGATCGCCGAGTCGATCGACTGGGCCCGGACGCTTGTCCTGATGGGCGCCGACGACATCGACGAGAAGGTATTCCGCGAGTCGCTCTCGATCATCATCAAACACCGCACCGACCTCGACCTGGTCGCCGAGAAGGTAGTGCCGAGGCTCGGACGCGAGCGCAATGGGAACGGTAACGGCGGCAACGGTGCCGGACCCTCCCCCGGGAGCTGAAATGGCTGCGCCCTCCGGCATGGGCGAGCAGATACTCGCCTTCTGCGAGCAGCTTCGCCGCGAAGGGTCCGCGGTCGGGACTTCGGAGATCCAGGATGCCTTTCACGCTCTGGAGATCGTGCCGTGGACCAGTCCGA
>JAUQWL010000199.1 GCA_030835185.1 Solirubrobacterales bacterium
TTCGACGTCTACCGGCGCCGCAAGGATCGCGTCGTAAGTACGCTGGAAACGGTGCTTTACGAAGGTGCCGAACATGGCCGGCAGCGCCGAGGAGAAGATCACCGCGGTGGCGACGATGCCGGTGCCGACGAACTCGACGTACGGGATGCCGTCGACGTCCGCGACCAGAGTCGAACCGAGGCCGAGTCCGAACGCGAGCAGGTAGACAGCCGGCTCGAGCGTGCTGGTGAATACGGTCGACATCCAGAATGTGCTGAAGTTGGCGAGCTCCCGGCCCACGACGGCCCCTATCGCCGTCCATTCGAGACGTCCGACCCGGCGGTTCATTCAGCTTCCTCGCCGGTCAGCAAAACGAATACGTCCTCGAGAGAGCTCGCACGGCGCACGGCGCCGTCGGGGATCTCCCAGCCGGTGGATCTCTCGATTCCGACCACCGCGACCGCCGGGCCGGCGGGGCGGACCGAGAGTCCCGCAGCTTCGGCCGACGACCGGATCCTGGCCAGTGCCTCGGGCGCCGCGTAGACCTCCGCCGTCACTTCGCCGGCATGCTCGGCGATCAGATGGTCGGGTCTGGCGCGGGCGATGATCTTCCCGTCGGCCATCACGGCTACTTCGTCGGCGAGCCTCTCGGCTTCCTCGATGTAGTGGGTGGACATCAGGATCGTCGTGCCACGGGATCGCAGGGCGTCTATCAGGGTCCAGAGCTCGGTACGGATCTGAGGGTCCAGTCCCACCGTCGGCTCGTCGAGAAGCAGCAGCTTCGGTTCGTGGACCAGACCACGCGCCAGCAGCAGACGCCGCCTCATGCCGCCTGAGAGCTTGTCAACGGCGTGGTCCCGGCGGTCGGTCAGCCTCGCCAAACCGAGCGCCCGGTCGACCGCCGCAGGCACGTCGTCCACCCGGTAGAGCCGGGCGAAGACGATCAGATTCTGTTCGACAGTGACGTCGATGTCGAGGTTGTCCAGCTGGGGAACCACTCCCATCTGGGCCCGCGCCTGTTTCGAGTCCTCGGGCAGGTCGTAGCCGAGCACCCTGATCGACCCGGAATCGGCGATTGCCTGCCCCGTGAGCATCCTCATCGTCGTCGACTTCCCGGCACCGTTGGGTCCGAGCAGACCGAGGCAGATTCCCTCCGGAACGTCGAGGTCGAGTCCGTCGACCGCCGTCACCGGTCCGAAAGACTTATGTACGTCGCGGATCTCGATCGCTTTCACTGCGGCAGTGAATCAGAACGACAGCGTGGATGCCGGGGCTGTGCCGGTGACTGGTCTTCGACGGGGCGACCGCCAGGGCGGGTCCGGCTCAGCTTCGGTTGGCGTCTGCCGTTGACTGGACGAGTCCGATCAGGCTGACGTATTCGGCGATCCTCGGTGCGGCGAGGAAGTGCTTTGCCACTCTCGCGCGTGAGGCCTTTCCCATCCGGTTCGCGAGCCCGGGATCGTCCAGCAGCTTCCTCAGGGCGTCACCGAAGGCCTTGAGGTCGGCAGGGTCCTCCACGAGGATCCCGGTTTCGCCGTCGATGATCTGGTCCTTGATGCCACCGACTGCGCTCGCCACCACCGGTTTCGACTTCCACATCGCCTCCGAGACCGTGAGTCCGAAGCCTTCGACCAGGCTCTTCTGGACGACGATGTCGGCGCGGCGCTGAATCGCGTTGACCATGGTGCCGTTCTCGTCGAAGTCGTCCATGGCGAGGGCGACGATGTGAACCCTGCGGCGCAGGTCTTCGGGAAGGAGCTCCCAGGATTCGGCGATCCGCTGCTGAACTGCGGGACCCTCGGGATCGTCGGCTACGCCTTTGCTCGACGGGCCGACGAGCGCGAGGTGGGCGTCGGTATCGGCCAGGTAGTCGGCGAAGCACTCGAGCAGACCCTCGTGGTCCTTGAGCACGTCCCAGCGCGAGATCTGGGCGATCAGTGGCGCGTTTACCGGAAGCGGCTCGACCTGAAGCAGTTCGGCCGCCCGCTTCACCGTGCCGTCTGAGCCATCCGAGCGTACGAAGTGTGGCGGCTCTGCCGGCGGCTCGCCGCTGAGACCGATGATGCCGAGGATGTCGCGGACGGTCTGATCGTCGAGATCCTGGTTCTTCGGGGAGAAAGCGTCGATCGCCGGTGCCATCAGATGAGCCCGGTCGGCCGGAAGTTGAGGCCAGAGGTACGCCCCCCTGGAGAAGATGAACCCATCGGCCTTCTCGACGTCGGGGACGAGAAATTCGATCGCTTCGTTGACGTGTTCGTTGGCTACCTCGAGGCCGATGTGACAGCGCCATATCGTGAACGCCCCGGCTGCCTTCACCGCGGGAATCAGTCCGGCGGTCTGGGGGTCGTGGAGGAATACGACGTCGCCCGGCTTGAACAGGTCGGTCAGGTGATGGGCGCTGTCTTCGAGGAACCCGTGGTATGCGTCGCGTTCGGCCTTACCGAGCGAACCACCGTCGCCGGGATGCCCGTGCAGCTTGTTGTGGATCCGTTTGGTGATGGTGAAGAACTCAGGGCGCTCGCTCAACACGACCCAGCGGGTGTCTACGCCGGAATCGTTGGCGTAGGGGAGGAAGCTGCGCAGCATCTCGGCCACTCCGCCGCCCTTGGCGGTCGAGTTGACATGCCAGACGGTGCGGTGGTCGAAATAGTCGGCCGCGAAGTCGGCGACCTGGCGGATCTTCTCGAAGTCACCGTCCATCACCTTCCGGTAACGCTCCAGTGGCTGAGGGTCGAGTTGGACGAAGGTCGGTTCGGCCATCAGCAGGTGACCCGTCCCCGGGCAACGCCGGTCGGCCGGTCAGCAGCGTCGATGTTCAAGTCTCACTCCCCGGTAGAGGTTGGGCACCGTATGCCGAACCATACCCGCGCGTGGCCGGTCGGGGAAGGTGAGCGCATCCGCTGCGAGGTGAAGCCGGACGTAGAGCAGGAGTTCCGTCCGCAGTTTCGACGTCACCAGGGGCGTAGCCCCCGGGAAGACGGCAACGCCGGATCTCGGCGCCGGCTCCACCGGAATCGTCGAGGCTGAACTCGAGTTTTCCGGTGAAGCCGATCGCCAGGGTCCGGGTCAACCCGTGATCCGGGCCCTCACTTGAGGACGCGGATCAGCTTCTTGTTGACGAACTCATCGATTCCGTAGCGGCCCAGTTCGCGACCGAAACCGGAACGCTTGACACCGCCGAATGGCAGCTCGGCAGCGTCGGCACCGACTCCGTTGACGTAAACCATGCCGGTGTCGAGCCCGTCCGCGACCCGCAATGCCTGGTCCGGATCGTCGGTGAAGACGTAGGAGCCGAGTCCGAAGCCGGTGTCGTTGCCGAGTTCGATCGCCTCCTCTTCGGAGCCGACCTTGAACACCATCGCAACCGGGCCGAAGAACTCCTCACCGTATGCGTCGTTGTCCGGGGTGACGTCGGCGAGCACGGCGCTGGGGAAGAAGGTGCCCTTCCGCTCACCGCCGACGACCAGTCGGGCACCTTGAGCGACGGCGCGATCGAGCTGCTCCTGGAGTCGCTCGGCCGCAGTCGCGGACGAGAGCGGTCCCATCTCGGAGTCGCTCGATGTGGGGTCGGCCGGCTCGACTTCGCTCATGCCGTCGGCGAAGGCGCTGAGGAAATCGTCGTAGAGATCCTCGTGAACGATGAAGCGTTTCGCGGCATTGCAGGACTGGCCGCTGTTGTCGAGCCGTCCGCCGACCGCCGCTTCCACTGCTTCGTCAAGGTTCTCGGTGCCGAGCAGGATGAACGGGTCGGAACCGCCGAGCTCGAGCACAACCTTCTTCAGGTTGCGGCCGGCAACCTCGGCAACCGCTGCGCCCGCCCTCTCCGAGCCGGTAAGGGAGACACCGCGGATCTGCGGGTCGGCGATCAGGTCGGCGATCTGCTCGTTCGAGGCGAAAACCGTCCGGTACGCCCCTTCGGGGAAGCCGGCATCGTCGAACATCGACTGGATCGCGAGTCCGGATTCCGGGCACTGGCCGGCCGGCTTGAGCAGGATGGTGTTGCCGAGGGCCAGGTTCGGTCCGGCGAAGCGGGCCACCTGGTAGTACGGGAAGTTCCAGGGCATGATCCCGATCAGCGGACCGACCGGGCTGCGCCTGATGATGCCCGTGCCTTCGCCGTCGCGCAGGTCGATCGGCTCGTCCTTGAGGAACTCCTCGGCATTTTCGGCGTAGTAGCCGTAGATGTCGGCACAGAAATCGACTTCGCCCAGGGCCTGCTCCATCGGCTTGCCCATCTCTCGCACGATGATCCCGGCGAGTTCTTCACGACGGGCAGTGTGGGCGTCGGCAACCTTCTGGACCAACGCTGCGCGCTCGGCGACCGATGTCGAAAGCGACCAGTTCTGGAAGGCATCGGTTGCCTTGGCGAGGGCGGCCGACAGCTCCGAGTCGCTGATCTGCGCGTACTCCTTGATCGTTTCACCCGTCGACGGGTTGACTACCGCGTACTTGTTCATATTTTTTCTCCAATCCTCGGAAGTGGCAGGGTTGATCTCCTGAGCGCAGCTTACCCGGAGCGGCAGAGCCGCACGCCACCCGCCGGCCGGTCTCCGCCCGGCAGTCGACCCGGCCGATTCGATCCGGGGCAGACGGTCCCGAATCCCCGCCCCAGACGGTCGGTAACCTTCTGCCTTGCACCGGGCCGGACGGACGTCACCGAAACTTGCTCTCCGGCTCCGGTTTCACTGCACGAGTTCCAAATCCTCTCCAGGGAGAACACCTCTTTCGCTGCATGAAGCTCCTGACCGACCTCCAGAAGGAAATACTGATCGCCGCGGCAGCGGCGGTCATGCTTCTCGGCGCCCTGACCGGGGCTCCGCCTGCGATGGCCGCAGAACGCCCCAATTTCGTGGTCATCCAGACGGACGACCAGTCGCCACTTTTGCTGGATTCGAATTACCGCGGCAAGGACGGCAGGTTCCACAAGACGATGCCGAACACCATGCGCGAGATAGTGCGTAGCGGAACCGAGTTCCGCAATTATTACGCCACCTCGCCGGTCTGTTCGCCGTCGAGAGCTTCGCTGCTGACCGGTCAGTATCCCCATACCAACAACCTGCTGACCAATGTTGGTCCTTTCGGTGGCTGGCAGGGATGGAGCCGGCTGCCGATCCAGGACAACAACCTGCCGCTGGCGCTGAAGAAAGCCGGTTACCGGACTTCCCATTTCGGCAAGTTCACGAACAGCTACTTCGACCTCGACACCGGAACCCCGACCCGCCAGGTGCCCCGTGGCTGGAACCGCTGGTATACGGCTTCCTTCCGGTCCGGAAACAACCGTTTCTACGGCTACCCGGTAAACGACGACGGCCGGATCAGAGGCCCGCTCGGGGCCAAGCGCTACAAGTTCCGCGAAAGGATCGACCCGGCCGCCTGCCAGGTGATGACGCCGAGCGTGCGCAAGCCGGCCGGCGGGCCGCGTCTGTCCTGCGACTATGCGACCGACGTCTTCACGCGGAAAGCCGTCAACGAACTGTCGAATAGAAACAGGAAGCCGTTCTACCTTCATATCGACTACGACGCGCCGCATGGTGACGTCCGCCCGCCCGAAGGCCCTCAGCCCGCCACGCGCCACATCGGCAAGGCTTCCTGGACACCGCTGAAGACCGGCGGGAGTTTCAACGAGCGCGACTTCAGCGACAAGTCCAGCCTGATCCAGCAGGCTGCTCCGGGGCTGCTCACCGGTCGGGAGAAGCGCAAGCTGAAAGCTTCATACCAGCGCCAGATCGAGTCCCTGATGGCGGTCGACGAGGGAGTCGGCGCGATCATCAAGGCGCTGCGTCGTTCCGGCGAACTCGACAACACCTACATCTTCTTCGTCTCCGATCACGGTTTCTTCCTCGGCGAGCACCGCTTCGCCCTGGCGAAGTTCCTGCCCTACGAAGAGTCCTCAAGCGTCTCGATGGCTGTCAGGGGGCCCGGAGTTCCCGTGCACGGGAACTCCG
>JAUQWL010000200.1 GCA_030835185.1 Solirubrobacterales bacterium
CCCGAGATCTCCAGCAGGTTTCGTATCCGGCGCTTCGATTCCGGGTTCTCCACGTGTTCGCCCGGCTGCAGAAAGCCCACCGGTTCGAGAAAGGCCGCACCGCTCCCGGTGTCATGCCACATGTACTTCTCGTGCCAGACCCAACCGGTACTCATCGACCGGCACCGTCAGACACTGCCTCAGGCCGCACGGTCATTCTGAATCCCCGTCGCCGACGTATGCGCCGTCCTCGAGCAACCCGGGTCGAACCCGAGGTGGATTGCGATAGTCGTAGAGACCCTCGCGCGGCTTCACGATCTCACCGTAGATTTCCGGTCTCCTCATCCGCAGCAGCCCGGGCAGTGAATCGAACCGCTTCGGCTCTTCCATCGAATCATCTTCGGAGCGCAACCACCTGACCCGGGTCAGATCGAGGTCAGCCACAATCAGACCCGGGCCGTTGAGCTCCTCAACTGTCTGCTCCGGACCCGCGATCAATGCGGACCCGGTCTCCTCTCCGAAAAGATGCTGGGTCATGGCCAGGTAACACTGGTTTTCAATTGCCCGGGCCCGGCCTATCAGCTTCCAGTTCCCGGAGACGCGATTGAAGCCGCCGCCTGCCGGCGCAAGGATCAACTCGGCTCCACGCAAGGCCAGCGTTCGGGCGATCTCCGGGACCCAGAGCTCCGAACAGATCAAGATACCCACGGTCACCCCTCCCACCCGACCGAGACCGAAACCGTCCCCTGGGCCCAGGTGCGTTCCGGACAGCGTCGGGTGAACGTCACCGGTGGCTGGATGAGCCCGCTCGTAACGGATCAACTCCCGCCCGTCGCTGCCGGTCAGGTAAGCGACCTTCGCCCAGCTACCGTCGTCGCGACGCTCGACCCGGCTCCAGCAGACCGCGATCTCGCTGTCAACAGCGGCGGCCGCGATTCTGGTGGTTGCGTCGTACTCCGAGGTGATTCTCAACGGTCCCGGATAGCCTTCCGGAAAGAGGATCAGGTCGGCCTGCCGGAGTCCGGCCTCGCGGATGTAGCCGACTGCCTCGTCTACCCGCTGCTCCTCGGGCGCGTCCGGGCGAACCAGCGGCTGTGCCACCCCCAGCCTGAGGGTTTCCGGCGCCTCAGTCTCGATCTGTTCGCTCTCTTTCATGCGTCCTGCCTTTCCTGCTGTATTGGTTTGTCCCCTAGCCGCGCGAGTACTCGCGTCCCAGAGCCTTGGGGGGACGGCTGCGGCCGACCACGCCGGCGTAAACCAGCAGCGTGACGACGTACGGAAGGGCGAGGAGGAGCTCGGCGGGAAGGTCGATGTCGGTTATCTGAACCCGTAAGGCCAACGCTTCGAACAGCCCGAAGAGTACGGCCGCGGCCATCGCCCGCAAAGGCGACCAGCGGGCGATGATGACGACCGCCAGAGCGATGAAGCCGCGACCACCGCTCATGTTGTCGCTGAAGGTGAATAGTTGGCCGAGGGAAAGGAACACGCCTCCGAGTCCGGCCAGCGCACCGCAGATCATCATGCTCTGCCAGCGAAGCCGAAAGACTGAAATCCCCAGGCTGTCGGCCGACCGGGGATCCTCCCCGCAGGCTCGCAGGCGCAGTCCCCAGCCGGTTCTGGTCAGCAGCCACCAGGAGACAATCGCAGCGAGGATCGCCACGTATACGAGAGCGCTCTGCTCAAAGAGAATCGGACCCAGCCCCGGCAGAGACGACAGGCCCGGCATATCGAAGGTGTCGAAACCCGCCACTTTCGGGACGTCTCCACCTTCCCAGAGGGCGCGGGCCAGAAACGAGGTAACCCCGATGACCGCAAGGTTGAGTGCGATCCCGGCGACGATCTGGTCCCCTGCGAGATTGATCGCAACGCCGGCCTGGATCGCCGCAACAACCATCGCAGCAGCCATACCGATAATCGCGCCGATCCAGGGATCGCCGGTCAGGTGGGATCCGACGACCGCCGCAAAGGCACCCATCAACATCATCCCTTCCAGACCCAAATTAAGCACCCCGGCTCGCTCGGCAAAAATTTCGCCGATACCGGCAAAGAGCAAAATGGTGCCTGTGGCTAATCCGGCGTGCAGAATAATAATAGGGTCCATAATGTCCTCGCAAAGGAT
>JAUQWL010000201.1 GCA_030835185.1 Solirubrobacterales bacterium
TCCGTTCCAATACCTCACCCGATCCCCGTAAAGCGGATCAAGCTTCCAACCCGGGCTCAGATCCGGCGGTAGCTCGATCCCGGAGACCCGATCAGGGTCATCACTCCACGCCATCCCGTAGGTGGTCTCCTTCGGGAACACGACCGGCCAGAACGCCGTGGACCTGTCGAACTTAAGCTCCTTCGACCGGACCGCCGCCGCCATGTACTCGACCCCGCTGAACGCCGACTCCAAGAACGGCAGCAGATTTCTGATCTCGACCACCGCCTCCTCCAGACTCTCCCCGAACGTCCCGATCTCCAACTCCTCGTCGGTCAACCAATGCTTCTCGTTGCCACGCATTTCCCCCGTCTCCGCATCGACAGCCTGTGTTGGGTCGTTCATCGCTTCCTCTCAGCGATCACAAACGCACGAGGCGACTTCTTCGCCTGTTTGACCTTTCCGGCCTTCGTCAGCCGGGCGAGGCAATTGGCGACCGCGCCGGACGACCGTCCGATCCCCTTCGCGACCGTGGTCACCGTGAGCGGACCATCTTTCTTTCGCTTCCGAAGATGCGCGAGAACAAGGCCGTCCATATCACCTGGACTCAGGCGTTCCTTCGTCGAGGACTTGTCTTTCGTCTTGGTGGGCATCGGGTGCTCCTTTCGTCTGGAGCACCGAAGGCACGCTGCGATAAGCCCCGAAAGGAGCCACGGCGGATACCGTGCGTCTTGCATCGAAGCAGGGTCTTCGGTGCCACGCCCCGGGGTGTTCATGCACCGCCGGGGCACTTACATGTTCGCGACCGAACCTAGCTCCGTGCGCGGGGGAAAGCGAGCCGAAACCAGCGCAATCGACGCCAATCGATGCATATCGGCCCGATCTTCAGGCACTTAGTGCCTGATCCACGGAGAAAAAGCAGGCGGGTTCAAACGCACCTGCAAAGCGGAAACCCCATAGCGATGGGGTTTCCGAGAGGGGTGAGCGACGGGGATCGAACCCGCGACCGCCTGGACCACAACCAGGAGCTCTACCAACTGAGCTACGCCCACCGCGACAAGTTGAATCTATCGGTCCGCCTGCGGCCTTTGCCGCGACGCCTCAGGGGCGGGGTTATCGGTCGCGAGTCCTGGCTGTCTCGCTGAGCAGCCTGTCGGCGAACTCTTCCGCCTGGGCAAGCTGCTTTCTCAACTCTTCGCAGCGTTCCGCCGCCAGGGCGGCGTACTCGCTGACCTTGCGTCGGGCAGCCTCCCGATCCGTCTTCGGGGCGTCAAGGTCCGAGGCCACATCGGAGGCCGACAGCAGCTCGCGCATCTGATCCACCTTGAAGCCGAGCGGCTTCATGCGCTTGATCAGGAGCAGACGCTCGACCTGAACGTCGGTGTAGAGGCGAAAGCCACCGGCAGAACGGGCTTCCGGGGTGAGCAGGCCGGCCTCTTCGTAGAAACGCACGCTGCGCAACGAAAGACCCACCCGCTCGGCCACTTCGCCGATCTGGAGCATTCCTTCGGTCGAGCTGACCACAGGGATCTCGGCTCCTGCTCCCACAGGCCGCATTATGGACCTTCGTGACCCGGTCGGTCGAAAAGCAAGCGGTCGGGGAGGAAAGTGTCAGGGTTCGAGTGGAGCCGGAGCCCTGGCCGAGTAGAGCGCGCCGGCCGATGCCACGACCACCAGCAGGATCGCCAGCACCTCCAACGGAACCATGACCTGACCGAGCAGAACCAGGCCGACAGTCGCCGCAACCGCCGGCTCGAGGCTCATCATCACGCCGAACACACTCGATGGCATCCGTCGCATCGCTTCCAGCTCCAGCGTGAAGGGCAGGGCAGAACTCAACACACCGACGATCAGCCCGATCAGCAGCACCTTCGGTTCGATCAGAGAAGTGCCACCGCCGGCGATTCCGAACGGGGCCGTCAGGATGGCCGAAATCGCCATCGCCACGGCGAGGCCCTTGCCACCGTTGAAGGCCCGACCCATGCGCTTGCCGAGCAGGATGTAGGAACCCCAGAAAGCCCCGGCACACAGCGCCAGAACCACCCCGACCGGATCGATGTCCCCTCCACCGATCCCACCGGTCAGCAGGAGAATTCCAGCCGCAGCGAGTCCGGCCCAGATCCAGTCGATCCGGCGGCGGGAAGTGATCAGGGCGACGGTCAGGGGCCCGACGAACTCGAGCGTGACCGCGGTACCGAGCGGAATACGGTCGATCGCCTCGTAAAAGCACAAGTTCATTCCTCCCAGAGCGATTCCGAAAACGAACAGAAGCCGGGGAGCCGCCCGAACCGTGGCAACGCCGGGACGCCAGATCGCCACGAGAAAAATCGTCGAGACAAGCGCTCGTATGAAAACGACACCGGCGGGGCCGACTTCCGGGAACAGGTCGGTCGCGATCGCGGCACCGGTCTGGATCGAGAAGATCGCTCCGAGGACCATGGCGACCGCCACTGGCGTCGGTGACTGATGCTCCTGTCTCACCCCGACAGTCAAGCATCCGGCGGCGGTACCCGGCCGTCCGGCTCACGCGGACGGCCCGGCCGGGGTAGACGGGTCATGTCACCAGAGGAAACCCCCCCACCCGCGGACTGTCCGCACATCCCGGCAATCGGTACACGCTGGAAAGACGACGATGGACAACGGGCCTGTCAACAACGTAGAGCCCCGCCTCTGCATCGACAGCGCGATCAACGCCCGGCTGATCGAGCGCGGCGGTCTCGACATCCTCTCCAGCGACACGATTGGCGTCTGCGCCGAATTCAGTTGCCGTTTCCTCGCTTCGGTCGCTTTTCCGGAATCCGTCACCGCCGGGCTCAGGGTCGGCGAGCTGGGCAACTCGAGCGTCAGATATGAGATCGCACCGTTCCGTGAGAACGGCGAGGCCCGGGCCGAAGGCAGTTTCGCCCATGTTTTCGTCGATCGCGAGGACCGCCGGCGTGAAGCGGGGCAACCTCGCCTCAAGGCGCGTTCTCGAAAGGAACGCCTTCCACCGGGTGGACATCAAGCAGGACGGCTCGGAGAGCGAGCTGCTGTTCGAACTGATCCTGGACCGGTGAGCAGGCGATTCCCGGGGCCGGAGGTGCTCCACCTCGGCGGGGTCTGCCCCGGGATGCAGGGTCATTGAAAAAGCTTTCTCATGCCATTTGCGCGCCCGGCCTGGCCCGGTTTACACCTGCGCCACCCCGAGTTCTTTCAACACAGTCGGATGGGGTCCCTTCGTCAACCCCTACCCCTCTCGGTCCATTTCGTCGGACCGTCGATCATCATGGTCATCTCTGTTCTTCGGATTCAGCCCTAGTTTCTTCGACCAAACACCAGTGCCACCGTATTTCTGGATTGCCAAGTAGAGGCTCCACTTTCCTTGGTCCCTGAAGGCCTTAACGGGTGGGAAAGTGTTGGTGGCACCAACCAGCTGGCGTAGCTCATCTTCAATGCGATCGTCGGTCCATTTCCTTTTCGGACCGCGTCGGTCGCCTCCTGTCCAAGGGTTCTGAAGGGTGGCTGATGAAAATCGATATCGACTGTTTGGTCCGGACCCGATTCGATCGAGGACTCCAGAGTCGGCGAGGATCTTGAGTTCATCGCCTGCCTTCGTGGATGCCACGGCCGCCGTTCTTTCGTAATCCTTTCGTCTGAACTCCCTGATCCCCTCGATCGCGAACACAGTCAAGACTTCTTGCTGACTTACCGTTAGTTGAACGCGATCTCCTCCGCGAGTGGATCCGATCTCCGACAGACGGCTCACTTCGTCTCGCACGCGTTCGTACTCGATTGCCATGCCTTCGAGGAAGTACCGCGTCCATTCTTCATGACTGCCGTTTCCGTTCTGGAAGCTCCTGAGAGCTTCCAGATAACGGTCTCGATCGATCCCATAGAACCGATCGAAATTGAACATCTTCCCCGGGATGAGATCGTGACGAAGGAGAACGGCACTTGTCATGAGCCGAGCGACCCTTCCGTTCCCGTCTGCGAAAGGGTGAACGTCGGTGAGCACGTGATGGACGATTCCGGCAACAACGTGCGGCGGCCAATCATCAGGCCTTGCTTCGACTTCTCGGATCCAGCGAACAAGCCCGGCCATACGCGGCTGAACTTCCTGTTGAGGGCATCCTTTATGGACGGCCTGCTGTGAAACCGGATCGAATACTGCCGCCTCTCCATCTCGCCAAGCGCCCTCGTGGTGAGGCTTCAAATGACCTTCGTCCGTCCCAAGTCCCTTGGTCATTTCACGGTGCACCTCAAGGAATAGATCCTCTGTGAGGATGAGTCCGTCCGCTTTAAGCCGATCGTCGATCAGATTGATCGCGTCCACATAGTTCACGAGCTCGATCTCGGCCTTGGTTTCGGCGTCCAGATCTCCGCGCACGGCTCGCTTGGCCTCCAGGGTCGAAAGGCGATTGCCCTCCAAAAGGGTCGAGTAGTGGATCGTCCCTACCTGGGCACTGAACCGAAGTGCTTCCGCGCTGGCGGGCCAGATCTTCGCCGTGCGGATGACTTCAAGGGCTGTATTGATTCGGACAAGAAAGCCCGTCACCGAAGGTGTGAAGCGCTGCAGCCTGACTGGTGGTGCGATCGTTTCTCGTCTATCTCCCGGAGTTTCTCGCATTGGATTCGGCTACTATACACGCTTTGCGTGACTATCTCCCTGATTTTCTACTATTTATCTCCCTAAGACAGATTGCCGCGTATCTCCCGAGGCCGGAAGCCGTCAATTTGCAGGATAAAAGTCCTGGCTTGCGCGCATTTCCAGTATTTATCTCCCGTCATCAGTGAGCCGCCCTGAGAGGCGCTTGACTTGAAGATGACGGCCGGGCCCGCGCCGAGCCGTAATTACAGACGGCGCCCCACTCAGCCCCTCGAAGAACGGGGTGCCCCCGGCTGCCCTGACTCGGCCGACAAGCGCCTGAGGGTCACTCTCAGGTCACGCTCGACACTCCAGAATCCCGGTTACAGACCGGGGCTGCGGGCGATCACCCCATCGCAGGACTTTCCAAACCCGACACCCAACGATCCAAGCACCCCCGGCAGGATTCGAACCTGCGACATCCGGCTTAGAAGGCCGGCGCTCTATCCAGCTGAGCTACGGGGGCAGGAAGTCGAAGATATCCGGTCTCAGCCGGAATCTTCGGCAGACGGCGGAGCATCGAGGGCCTCGGGATCGAGGTTTTCGCAGCTCGCCGGATCCAGCGGACCGTTGATCTCGTAGACGTAGTCCGGCTGCGGCGTTATGTCGGGCTCGGCTACGACCTCGGTCACGGCCGGATTATCCTTGATCCAGGCCCGGATCGGGTAACGGAAAGGCGAGTCGGGCGAGTCCTGCGTGAATTCGCTGGTGATGATGTAGTCGTAGTCACCCTCGTTGATCTTGCGAATGAAGTTCTCGCACTTGCCGATCAGGCGATAGGTGCCGTTGTCACCTTCCTGGCCGATGTACTGGACATGGTTGGAGAGGTCGATTCCGTAGAAGCCGTACTGGCCGAAGAACATCTGCCCGGAGCCGGCTATGGCGATGCGCTTGTCCTTGAGGTCGCGAGTGAATTCAAAGGCCTTCTGGGGTCCGCCCTCCTGGAGGAACAGGGTCGATCGGGCTTTGGCGTAGTGCTTGTTCGCGTAGCCGACCTCTTCTCCCCTGCCCCAGACCGCTGCGATCACAGCGATCGCCGCGACCGAGGCGACAATCACGCTGGTCGGCGCCCTGCCGTGCTCCTTCAGCCAGGACAAACCCACCGGCGCCCAGACGATGGCCAGGGTGAGGAATACCGCTCCCGGAACGAAGCTCGGGTACCACTTGGGCGAGGTCAGCACGGTGATCGCGTAGACGATCGTCAGGAAGATCAGCACCGTCCGGGCCCGGTTCTCGGGGGCCCTGAGTGGCCGGGCGATCGGCAGAAGGGTCATCGCCAGCAGCAGTCCGGGCAGCAGGTAACGCGTATTGGTGAAGAAGCCGCTCGGCGTGCCTTCCTGGCCGGCCGCGGTCAGCGGGGTGAATACGTAGACAACCGCGGTCACGATCGCCGCCGCGGCGATCACCCGGATGACCTTGTTGCGTGCCTTCACGACCAGGTACACGGCGGTCACCGCCAGCATGATCAGGATCAGCGGGAACAGGATCCCGAAGGCGTCGTCAAGCCTCGGGAAGAACCAGTAGCGGTGGACGTCGAGGTCGCCCAGGTAGTGGGCGACCGAGAAGCGAGGCCTCGGATCGAGTGGCATCTGGTCGGGCTGCGGAAGTTTGAGCGGACCCCAGCTGATCGCCGGGACCGGGTTCCCGCCGGTGTAGAGCATGGCCCGCACGTACCAGTAGCCACCGACCAGGAGCATCGGGATTCCGAGCCAGAGTGTCGTGACCCACCAGCGGGCGCGTCCGCTGACCAGGATCATTCCGAGGAAGACGATGCCGACCGGCGCGAGCATCGACACTTTTACCGAGATGGCGATGCCGGCCGCGATGCCGGCGATGGCCAGCGGTCCCTTGTCCAGCAGCGGGGCATCGGGGTCGGGCTTTTCGTCGACCGCCCCGGACTTCGGCGCGCGGCGCTGGTGGCCGTTGATCAGGAAGGCCGCGAAAGCGATCAGGAAAGCGAAAGCCATGATGTCGTTCCGGCCTTCGCCCGGTTGTGTCTCGATCATCACCCCGCCGCTCAGCAGGATCGCGCTACCGACCAGCGTGGCCGGGCCGACGCCATATGGCCGGCCGACGCACCAGCTGCCGAGCAGCGCGATTCCGAGGCACAGCATGTTGAAAAGAGGCGAGAGCCAGTCGCTGTCCATCAGTCCGATCAGGGCACCGTGCATCAGCTCCGAGCTCTGCGGGTAGAACCAGACAGCCAGGCGAAGGGCATCGGTGAAGTGGAGCGGGATGATCGAGCCCTCCTGGATGAACCGGGCAGCCGCAGGCATGTGGTACCAGGTCGTATCGCCGCCGAACATTCCCTGGTCGAGGCTGAGCTGGGCCGGGAAGCTCCACTCGGCGACCGCCCAGGAAGCGACACCGAGCGCGACCAGGATCGCCCAGGTCGGGACCTTCGGCGCTGCGATCTCTTCCACGTCGCGCGGAGCGAAGCGGTAGCCGAGGCCGGCCGCGATCAGGGCGACGACGATGCAGCCGACGGTTATCCAGACCAGATCCAGCAGGCCGAGGGAGCCGACCAGCTGAAGGGCGACGATCAGCAGGGCAAAGCCGATCGTGAGCTCGGCAAGCCTGGCCAGGGCACCCGAAAATTCGGGCACGATCCAGCGCCTCAGCCAGTACGAACCCAGCCAGACGGCAGCAACCACCGCGGCGATCGCGGCGGTCCCGACAACGTAGGAGGCTAGGCTCGGGGTCAACCCCGGCCCTTCGGTAGGGCAGACACCGGCGCCATCCTAATTGAGAGGCGCCGGATC
>JAUQWL010000202.1 GCA_030835185.1 Solirubrobacterales bacterium
AGAATCACTCCGCATGTTCCCGGCTTTCGCCCACTTTCGCCGTACTGCGACCAGAGACACCGAACTGCTCGGCGAGCAGATCAGGGAGGGTGACAAGGTGGTCATGTGGTACGTCTCTTCGAACCGCGATGAGTCCCGCTACCAGCACCCCGACCGGTTCGACGTGCGCCGCAACCCGGAGCACCAGGCCTTCGGGGCCGGCGGCAGGCATTACTGCCTCGGCACGGCACTGGCCCGACTCGAACTGAAGGTCCTGATCGAGGAGACCCTCGACCGGTATCCGAACATGAAACTCGACGGCGAGCCGAAGCACGTGGTCTCCGGCTTCGTGAATCAGCTCCGGACGTTGCCGGTGCGCCTCGGGGTCTGAACGATCCGGAGTACCGACGGCAGTAGCGCTTCGGCTCTTGGCAGCTCCGGCGGCGTGGGCGGTCAGTTCATCGTGCCCAGGGGCATTGCGATCGACCCACGGGACGCGGAACCGTCTTCGTCGTCGACGCCGGTAACGACCGCGTTCAGGAATGGTCTGAGACGCTGATGTGAAGGCCGGTTCGTCAATCGCCTGAATCCATAGTGACGCTCCGGGTGGTTGAATCGGTCGATGTCCGGTGGGCCGACAGACTCATCCCTGCCCGCCGCCGGGATGGTCCTCGGGGCGATCGTCTCGATCCAGCTCGGTGCCGCGGTGGCGGTCGGCCTGTTCTCCGAGATCGGTGCGGCGGGCGTAGTTTTCCTGCGCGCGCTTACCGGGGCCCTCGTCCTCAGCGCGATCTGGCGGCCGGGACTTCCGCGCGACCGGGATTCGCTCAGGCTGATGCTGCTGTTCGGAGTCTCCCTGGCCGGAGTAAACCTGTGCTTCTACGAAAGCATCGACCGCATCCCGCTTGGCACCGCGGTCACGCTCGAGTTCATCGGCCCGCTGGCCGTCGCTGTGTTTACATCGGGCCGCCGTCGCGACTGGCTCTGGGCCGGACTGGCAGCGATCGGGATCGTCCTGCTGACCGGTGGTATCGGCGGCAGCGATCTCGATCCGCTCGGAATTGCTCTCGCGCTCGGTGCCGGATTCTTCTGGGGTGCCTACATCCTGCCCGGCAAGCGGGTCGGTGCGGAATCCTCTGGCGGGGGAGGACTGGCGCTCGCGATGCTGTTCTCGGCCGTGCTGACCGCACCTTTCGGGATCCCGGCAGGCGGTACGGACCTGCTCATGCCGGCGGTCATCGCCACCGGCATCGCGGTCGGGGTCCTGAGCGCCGCGATACCGTTCTCGCTCGAGCTCGAAGCGATGCGGCGCCTGCCTTCGAGCGTCTTCGGGGTGATGATGAGCATCGAGCCGGCCGTGGCGGCCGCCGTCGGCCTCGTCTTCCTGGGTCAGGTGATCGAACCGCTCCAGGTGGTCGCCGTGCTGCTCGTGGTCGCCGCCTCCGCCGGCGCGCTCAGCACGAGCCGGACTCCGGTTCCGCTCGAACCGTGAGCCGCCGACGATCCCCCGCGTGCTTCCCCGGGTACTCGAATGTCCACGTCGCTTCGCCGACTAACATGCCCGGATGAGCGCGAGCTACCCCGCACACCGATCCGCCGACGTTGCGCTCAGGGACGGATCGACCGTCTACATCCGGCCGGTGCGCCTCGCGGACGAACCGGCGCTTGTCGCTTTCTTCTCCAATCTCAGCCCGGATGCCCGCGGGTTTCGCTTCTTCACCGCCGCGGCAAGCATGGAGCGCGCAGCGAAGCTCGCGGTCGATGTCGACTACGAAACCAGCTATGGACTGGTCGCGATCCGGGGCGAAGACAGCCGGATCGTCGGTCACGGCACCTACATCTCGGACGGAGAGGGCCGGGCCGAGGTCGCCTTCGCAGTCGCAGACGAGCTGGTCGGTCGCGGACTCGGCACGATCCTGCTCGCTCACCTGGCTGAAGTCGCGTTCGAATACGGCATCCCCGTGTTTGAAGCCGAAGTCCTGCCCGGTAACGCGCGCATGGCCGAGGTCTTTCGCGAGAGCGGCTTCCCGACCGAAACCACCGCGAACCCCGGCGCAATTCATATCGAGCTGGCGACCTCGCTATCTCCCGAGGCGGTCGAGCGCTTTCAGCAACGCAACCGACTGGCCGCGGCGGCCGCGGTCGGCCGATTCATGGAACCGAAGTCGGTCGCGGTGATCGGGGCCTCGCGCCACCGGGGCACGGTCAGTGGCGAGATCTTCCACAACATCCTCGAGGGTGGCTTCCAGGGTGTGGTTTACCCGGTCAACCCGGCCGCCGACGTGGTTCAGTCCGTTCGTGCCTATCCCGAGCTGAAGCAGATCTCGGGCGAAGTCGATCTCGCGGTTATCGCCGTGCCGGCCGAGCACGTCGCGGCGGCAGCCCGCGACTGCGCCGAAAAGGGCGTTCCGGCGATCGTGGTCATCTCGGCCGGCTTCGGCGAAGTCGGTGAGCAGGGTCTGGCCCGGCAGCAGGAGCTGGTGGAGGTCTGCCGCGAGGCGGGTATCCGCCTGATCGGCCCGAACTGCCTCGGCGTGCTGAACACCGATGCCGGTACCAGCCTCAATGCCACTTTCGCTCCGGACATGCCGCCTTCCGGCGGCGTCGGTTTCGTCACACAGAGCGGCGCTCTCGGACTGACCCTGATCGACCTCGCCGGCAGCCGGGGCCTCGGGGTGTCTTCGTTTGCGTCGATCGGCAACCGCGCTGACATCACCGCCAACGACATGCTCGAGTACTGGGAAGAGGACGAGCGCACGCGCGTCGCCATGCTTTACATCGAATCCTTCTCCAACCCCCGGCGCTTCACGACGGTCGCCCGCCGGGTCGGCCGGAAGAAGCCGGTGGTGGTGGTAAAGAGCGGTCGTTCGGCGGCCGGGGCCAGGGCGACAGAGTCCCATACGGGAGCGTTGATATCGGCCTCGGACGTCACCGTCGACGCCCTGTTCGACCAGGTCGGGGTGATTCGCACCGACAGCCTCGCCGAACTGCTCGACGTCGCCTCGCTCCTGGCCAACCAGCCACTGCCGGCCGGTCCCCGGGTCGGCATCATCACCAACGCCGGCGGTCCCGGGATCATGTGCGCGGACACCTGCGAGAGCGTGGGGCTCGAGGTGCCGCCCCTGCCCGAGGAGGTCAAGGAGTCGCTTCGCGGCATTCTCGCACCGGAGGCTTCGCTTGGAAATCCCGTCGACATGATCGCCACCGCCAGTGCCGGCCAATACAGGAAGACGATTGCTGCGGTGGCCGGGTGGGACGGCATCGACGCCCTGATCGTGATCTTCATCCGGCCACTTCTGACCCGGGCCGAAGACGTTGCCGATGCGGTCCAGATGGCCTGCGCCGAGCTGCCCCGGGAGCTACCGGTTCAGGCAGTCTTCATGTCGGCCGAAGACCATGCCGCGATCGATTCCGATGGTGACGTGCCGCTTCACCTCTATCCGGAGGACGCGGCCCGTTCGCTCGGCCGGGTGATGCGCCACGTCGAGTGGCGTGCCCGGCCGGCCGAGGAACCGCCGGTGTTTGCCGACGCCGATGCCGAGCTCGGTGCGGTCACGATCGCAAAAGCGTTGGAGCGGGGAGGTGGCTGGCTCGGCATGGAAGAGATCACCGAGCTGCTGGGCCATCACGGTATCGCCATGCCCGAGTGGCGCTCGGTCGACGATCCGGTAGCCGCGGGTCACGCCGCCGAGGAGCTGGGCGGGCGGGTCGCCCTGAAGGCTGCCGGTCCGGAAATCGTCCACAAGACCGACCTTGGCGCGGTCAGGATCGGACTCAAGGGCGCGGCCGAGGTCTCCTGGGCCGCCGTCGAGATGGACGACGAACTGTCCGGGGCAGGTGTCGCCCGGCGGAGTTTCATCGTTCAGAGCATGGTCGAGGAGGGCACGGAACTTCTGGTTGGGGTCGTGAGCGACCCGGTCTTCGGCCCGGTGCTCGCCTGCGGGGCTGGCGGGATCCAGGCCGAACTGCTCAAGGACGTCGCGGTGCGGATCTGCCCACTCAACCGTCACGAGGCGGGGGAGATGATCCGGTCGCTCGCGGTCTACCCGATGCTGACCGGCTTCCGCGGGGCAGCCGGCGCCGATCTCGCCGCCCTTGAGGACCTGTTGCTCAGGATCAGCGACATGGTCGAGGCTCACCACG
>JAUQWL010000203.1 GCA_030835185.1 Solirubrobacterales bacterium
GCCGCGATCGTCACGCCGAGACGGTGGGTAGCAGGAGCCGGCCCCCTCCCTTCCCTGAGCAGCAGTGTGGCGACTCCGAGCAGAGCGAGCAGGATGACCGGGGCCAGCCTGCCCCCCGGGGAGCCGAGCCAGCCACCTTCGAACAGCGAAGGGCCGACTGTATGGCCGACCGCCACCGAAACGAAGACGCCGAGAGCAAACCAGCCCGCCCAGGTCGACGAATGCCTGGCGATCCATGACCAGGCCTCGAACAGTCGAGGCGCGAGACGGTCGTCTGCGTCACCGGACGGCCTGCCCTCCGCCAGAAGGCGCACCGCGATGTCCGCGAGAACCTGATCGTCGGCTTTCTTGGTTCTGTCTTCCATTTCCGAAGCTGTGTCCGCCCCCCTCTGCACATTTTTTCAGCCGAAATCAGACTAACGGCAGAACGGATGGGACCCGGCAGAATTCTCTGCCTGAACGAAAACCGCCCAGGTTCAGCCGCCCGCCGTGGACGACGTCAGCGCCCCCAGGTGGGAGGCCATATCGAATTCTTCTACCGGAGCGGGAGGTTCGATCAGACGACCCTGGACGTAGTCGACTCCGAAATCGGCCAGGATCTCGAGCGCCGCTTCGTCTTCCACCTGCTCTGCGATCGTCAGCTTGCCCATTCCCCTGGCGATCTCGATCATCGCCTTCACGAGTTGCCGGTCGACCGGGTCGGAGACCATCCCGCGGACGAACTCACCGTCGATCTTCACGTACTCGCATTCGATTTCCCTGAGGTAGTAAAAGGAGGCGAAGCTGGTACCGAAATCGTCCAGTGCGAGCCTGCAGCCGAGTCGCTTCAGGTCGGCGGCGAAGGACTGGGCCTCGAAGACGTTGCGGATCGCACTGGCTTCCGTGACCTCGAAGATCAGTCGCGACGGGTCGATGCCGGTTTCCGTGATCTCCTCGGAGACCACGGCGAGCAGGGCCGGATCGCCGATCGACTTGCCCGACAGATTGATCGAGACCCGAGCCTCGCAGGCCGGATCCTCCTGCCCGGCGATCAGCCGGATCGCGCGGACGGCCATCCAGCGGTCGATGTCCTGGATCAGATCGTGCCGTTCGACCACGGGGAGAAAAGCACCCGGTGAGACGAGTTCGCCGTCATCGTCCTTCATCCGGATCAGCAGTTCGAACAGTGGGACGTCGTGCTCGCCCAGTCCGACCATGGGCTGGGCGTAGACGACGAAATCATCGGCGTCGAGCGCAGCTTCGATGCGAGCGCTCCAGTCCACGCCTCTCCCGGTTCCCGTTTCCGCGGCCGGGTCGTAGACCCTGACGCAGTTTCGCCCGTCGTCCTTGGCTTCGTACATGGCGATGTCGGCCTGCGAGGTCAGCTCCTCTTCAGTCGCCCCCGCCCCGGGTTCGGCGTAGGCGACTCCGATGCTCGCAGTGACCCGGACCGAGACCTCGTCCGACTCGATGCGCACATCGCGCTCGATCGCCTCGAGGATCTTCCGTGCCACCCTGACGGCGCCTTCCCGCCCGATTTCGCGCAACACGATGACGAACTCGTCGCCGCCCTGACGGGCCAGAGCGTCGGAGCCACGCAGCCTTTCGGTCAGGACCTCGGCGGTTCGGACGATCAGGCGGTCGCCTGTCGCGTGTCCGTAGCGGTCGTTCACGGACTTGAAGTCATCCAGATCGAGCAGCAGCACCGCGAGGCCTCTCTCGTTGGCCGAGCGATCGACCGCGTGGCTCAGCTCGCGGTCGAATCGGCGCCGGTTGAACAGCCCGGTCAGCGGATCGTGATCGGCCATGTACTCGAGCCTGCTCTGGAGCTCATGACGGGCGGTCACGTCCTCGACCAGCTTCAGGGCACGCGCGGGCTCTCCGTCCTCTCCGGCGAGCAGCGTCGAGGTGATGTCCACCCAGACGGTCTGTCCGTCCTTGCGGGTGAATCGCTTCTCCACCTCGAATCCGCTCGAATCGCCGCGAAACATCCGGTCGGACAGATTGAGCTCCCTGTCCCGATCGGCTGGATGGATGAGCTGATCGTAGGTGAGGTCCTTCAGCTCACCCTCGGAGTAGCCGACCAGCCTCTCGAAGGCCGGGTTCACCTGCGAGAAGCTGTGGTCCGATCCGACCAGGCAGATGCCGACCGGACTCTCGGCGAAGATCCGGCGGAAGAGCGAATCCAGTTCCCGGTTCGCCTTGCGGATGCGGTGCTCCTCGGTGACGTCGGTCATCGAGACGATCGCGACCGGTCCGTAGCGAGTGCTGCTGGAGAGACGGGCGATCGTACGGCACCAGACGTCGCGGCCGTCCTTGCCCTCCAGCCGCAACTCGTCGAGCGTGCTGCCGTCCGCCACCAGCCGCCGGGCCGACTCGTTCCGCAGGCGGGCCTCCCCGGCGTGCTCGTCGGCCGGGATCAGCGTCTGCAGACGGGCGCCCCGCAGCTCGCTGCGCTCGTATCCGAAGATCTCCTCGAAGCGCGAATTGCTGAAGATGATCTTCTGATCGGCGGTGCCGACCAGGGCGACACCGTCGCAGAGGTCCTCGAAGATCTCGGCCCGGTCCGCGTCGTCTCCCGCGATTCCGACCGAGACCCGGTAGAAGTGCAGCAGCAGATGGGACAACCACCCGAACAGGAAGACCGTACCGGCGACGAGCCCGATTTCGGCAACGGTACCGGCCGCGTTCCCGGCGCCTCCCGCAGCCAGCTCGGTGATGAACTCCGTGATCCCGAGCAGGGTCGCCAGCAGTAGCGCCGCGGGGGCTACGAGCCGGACCACGTCGGACTCCGCACCCGGCGCAACCAGGAATGCCGCCAGGTCGCGCTTCGGCCTGACGAAGACCAGACCGGCGAACAGGGAGACCATCACCGGTACGGCGAGTAGACCCGGCTCGAACGGCGTTGACGTCCCGATCAGCTTCCCGAGTTGATAGCCGCGGGTGTGAAGCTCGAAAAGCATGCCGATGCCGGTGAGCGCGATCAGCCAGTCCGACAACCGGTACCGCGGGCGGTCGACCTCGATCGTCGCCAGACCGAGGCCGATCAGGAGGGTACCGATCAGGATCGCATCCGAAGGCACCCGCCAGAAGTCGCTGCTCTGCCAGAAATCACCTGTAGGGCCGGTTACCCTCATTGCGAGCAGGGCCAGAGCCGCTGTTGCTGTGACGCCGGCGAGCAGGAGTCCCGCCCACAGACGCCCGCGCCAGGCCGGAGCGCCCGGATCGGGCGCTGCGCCCTTGATCAGGAGCATCGACACGCCCAGGGTCGCAAGGAGGAGCGCAGCGGGCAGAGATACGCCCGTATCCCCGTATACCGACCCCCCGGAAGCCGGTAGGCCGAACAGTCCTCCTGCCGCGACCAACGCTGCGACCAGGATCGCCGACCAGCCGCCCACGACGGGCGAGTAGCGCCCGGCCATCCGCCAGACCTCACGCTTGCGGCGGGAGAACCGGTCGCCGGTGGGACCGAACGAGCCGAATTCGTCCAGTGGGCCGGCTTCCGGCTGCTCTCCGTCCAGGAAATCGACCGCCTGGTCGGACAACTCCTTCCTGTTCATGTGCCGTTCGTTCACCGCCGTGTGATTCCTTCTTGTCTGATCCTGCTTCAAACCCGGTCGGGATGCTGCTTCATACCTGCCCGGAATCCTGCTTCAGATCTGCTTGGAATCCTGCTTCAAATCCGGTCGGGATGCAGCAATTGACGCCAGCGCACATGGTAGCCGCGAACCGCCGCTCAGAGCGTGCGTCGGGTCACGGAGCGAGCCGCTCAAACCGTCGTCGTCGCCTGCTCCCACTGCTCGTACAGATCGGCGACCTTCTGCTTCGCACGATCGTGCCGGCGAGTCGCTTTGGCCGACTTCTCTGCGGTCGACCATTGACCGGGATCTGAAAGCTCATCCTCGAGTTTCGCCAGCATCTCTTCCGCCCTTTCGATCTTCTGTTCGAGGTTCGCCACGCGGCGCTCCGCCTTTGCTTTCTCCTTGCCGGGCGAGCCCCCTCTGGAAGCGTTGGCGCTGCGAGCCGGCGACCTTTCCGCATTCCTTGCCTTTTCCGTCTGTCCGGACTCCTCGTCGCGTTCGCGCTGGTACTCGGCCCAGCCCTTGAGGTGGTCCTCGAGCCTGCCGTCCTCGCAGACGAGAGTCCGGCTGCCGACCGCCTCGAGCAGGGCCCGGTCGTGCGAGATCAGGATCAGCGCGCCGGGGAACGCCAGCAATGCGTCCTCGAGCGCCTCCCGGCTTTCGACATCGAGGTGGTTGGTCGGTTCGTCCAGCAGCAGCAGGTTGGCCCCGGAGGCGACCAGGATGGCCAGTGACAGCCGGCGCTGCTCGCCACCCGAAATGTCCGCCAGGGACTTGTTCACGTCCGCTCCCGTGAAAAGGAAGGCGCCGAGCAGATCCCGTACCTTCTGG
>JAUQWL010000204.1 GCA_030835185.1 Solirubrobacterales bacterium
CGGAAGCTGAAGGTCGTCTCGTCAGAGGCGACGGGGGTCTTCGGGGCGGGGAATACGGACACAGGCTTGGGCTTCTTGGCTTCCGCCGTACCGGCGAGAACGCCGAACGAAAGAACTGCCGCAAGGACGATCAGGGCTGCCAGAAACCGCTTCTCGATGCTGAAAGACAAGGAGACTCCTCCATTAGGGTTCGTTCCGGGACCGTCAAAACCTACCAGCCCGGCTCGGATACGAAGGTAGCGGTCAGCAGGCGAAGTTCTTCAGTCGCGGACGAGCTTCTTGTACGTGATGCGGTGGGGGCGGTCGGCTTCGGGGCCGAGCCGCCGGCGCCGGTCTTCTTCGTAGGCGTCGAGGTTGCCCTCGAACCAGACGACCTCGGAGTCACCCTCGAAAGCGAGGATGTGAGTGGCGACGCGGTCGAGGAACCAGCGATCGTGCGAGATGACCACCGCACAACCGGCGAAGCTCAACAGTGCTTCCTCCAGTGCCCTGAGGGTGTCGATGTCGAGGTCGTTGGTCGGCTCGTCCAGCAGCAGCAGGTTTCCACCGGAGCGAAGCAGCTTCGCCAGGTGAACCCGGTTGCGCTCGCCGCCGGAAAGCACTCCGACCTTTCGCTGCTGGTCGCTGCCCTTGAAGTTGAAGCCTCCCACGTAGGCACGGGAGTTCATCTCGCGTCCGCCGACGTCGATGGTCTCGTCTCCCGCGGAGATCTCCTCCCAGACCGACTTCTCCGGATCGAGTGAATCGCGCGACTGGTCGACGTACGCAAGCTCGACCGTCTCGCCGAGCCGCAGGCTTCCGGAGTCGGGTTCTTCGTCGCCGACGATCATGCGGAAGAGCGTGGTCTTTCCGGCGCCGTTGGGGCCGATCACACCGACGATGCCTGCCGGCGGCAGCTTGAAGGAGAGATCCTCGATCAGCAGCCTGTCTCCGAAGCCCTTCTTCAGATGGTCGGCCTCGATCACCACATTGCCGAGGCGAGGCCCGGCGGGGATGTGGATCTGGACCGAGTCGAGCTTGACGTTTTTCTCTTCGGCCAGCAGTTTCTCGTAGCGCGCCAGGCGGGCCTTTGACTTCCTGCGTCGGCCTTTCGGGTTCTCGCGGACCCATTCGAGTTCGGCGGCGATCGTGCGGGACCGGGCTGTCTCCTTGCGCTCTTCCTGCGCGAGCCGCTCCTGCTTCTGCTCGAGCCAGGACGAGTAGTTGCCCTCGAACGGGATTCCCCGGCCACGGTCGAGCTCAAGAATCCAGCCGGCGACGTTGTCGAGGAAGTACCGGTCGTGGGTCACGGCGACGACGGTGCCCTTGTACTCCTCGAGGAAACGCTCGAGCCAGGCGACCGACTCGGCGTCGAGGTGGTTGGTCGGCTCGTCGAGCAGCAGCAGGTCGGGCGAGCTGAGCAGAAGGCGGCAGAGGGCCACGCGACGGCGTTCCCCGCCGGACAGGTTGCCGACTTCGGCGTCGGCCGGCGGCAGGCGCAGCGCGTCCATCGCGTTGTCGAGCATTGTGTCCAGGTTCCAGGCGTCGGCGGCGTCGATCTTCGCCTGCAGACGGCCGAATTCGTCGGCGGTTTCGTCCGAGTAGTTGGCGGCCAGCTCGTTGAAGTGGTCGAGCAGGTCGCGGGTCTCCCGGACGCCGTCCTCGACGTTGCCACGCACGTCCTTGCTTTCGTCGAGCTGAGGCTCCTGCTCGAGCATTCCCACCGTGGCTCCTTCACGCAGCTGGGCTTCGCCCCGGTACTCGTTGTCGGTGCCGGCCATGATGCGAAGCAGGGTGGACTTGCCGGCACCGTTGTAGCCGAGGATGCCGATCTTGGCCCCGGGCAGGAAGTTCAGCGAGATGTCGGTCAGCACTTCCTTGTTCGGCGGGAACGAACGCGACACCTTGTGCATCGTGTAGATGAAGTCGGCCATTGAGGCGAACCTTAGAGCCTGAAGGCAGTAGCCCCGGGAACGGCCCGATCAGAAACGGACTTCGAAGTCGGCACGGCCGGGTCCGATCGTTAGGCTGCCTCTGTGGAAGTCGAAATCTTTTCCGACGTCGCCTGCCCGTTCTGCTATATCGGCAAGCGGCATTTCGAGCGGGCTCTGGCCGAGTTCCCCCAAGCCGATGAGGTCGCGGTCACCTGGCGCAGCTTCCAGCTGGATCCGGCTGCGCCGGCGGAGCCGAAGGAGGGAGGCACCTACGCCCGTCTCGCTTCCAAGTACGGGATCTCCCTCGATGAGGCCGAAGCGATGGGCAACCGCGTGACGGACATGGCTGAAGCGGCCGGGCTCGGGATGGACTTCGAGGCAGTTCTCAGCGTGAATACCTTCGATGCCCACCGCATGATCCATTTCGCCCGAGCTGCGGAGGGGCAGCAAGGGACCGGACAGGCTCAGAACCGCATGGTCGAGGTCCTTTTCGACTCCTACTTCACTGCGGGCGAGAACCTGGCCGATCGTGACACCCTGGTCAGGCTTGCCGGCGAGGCCGGACTCGACCCGGAGTCGGCGCGGGTGGCTCTTGATGCGGGGCAATTCGAAGAGGATGTCCGCGCCGAGCTCAGTGAGGCGATGGAACTCGGCCTGAACGGAGTTCCGGCCTTTGTGATCGGCCGGTCCCTGCTCGTTTCCGGGGCGCAGCCGCCCGAAGCCATCCTCGGCGCTCTGCAGCAGGCCCGGGAGTCCGCGTTGGCCGGTGGATCCGCCGGCTGAACGGGGGCTGTCGGGCCGTCGGGCTGAACGGGCTGTCGGGCTGAGCGGGGGCCCGCCGCCGGACGAAGCAGCCGGGCGTGGTGAGCCGTCAGGTCGCCGGCGCGGGCGTCTCGGGCGGGGAAGGGGCCTCCGGTGCTGCTCCCGGGTCCGCCCCACTGGAACCGTCTTCGGCGGCGTACTCTTCCAGAAGCCGGATCTCGTCCTTGCGCTTCGGGAATAGGAAGAAGACCACGGCTGCCCCCAGGGCGATCGCGGCCATGCCCGCGACATAGGCCCACTGGTCCCCCTGCAGGAACGA
>JAUQWL010000021.1 GCA_030835185.1 Solirubrobacterales bacterium
TGCGCCCCTCGGCGATCGCCCCACGGTACTTCTCCCTGCCGCGGCCGACGCCCCAGCGCGCGGCCAGCAGATCGAGCACCATGAAGCCGACGTTGTGACGGCTCTTTTCGTACTTCGGACCGGGATTGCCGAGACCGACGATCAGCACCGGCGACTTGTCGCCGGACCCGGAACCGCCCGGGTCGGGGTCGCCACTCCCGCGGCTTCCCGACCGTCGGAAGAGCGACAGCGCTTACTCCTCGCCGGAGGAGTCGTCGCCACCGGCGTCGTCGGCCGGAGCTTCGGCTTCGCCTTCGCCTTCGGCCTCCTCGCCGACCACGCCCGGCTCTTCGTCGACATCCGTCTCGGGCTCCTCCTCGACGCGCGGCGGCGAGAGGGTGACCAGAGTGAGTTCAGCCGGATCGTCAGAGATCAGTTCCGTACCTTCCGGTGCGGTCAGGTCTTCGAGCGTGCGAACGTCGTTGATCTCCATGTCCGAGACGTCGAGCGAGATCGAGTCCGGAATCGCGGTCGGCAACGCTTCGACCGTGACCTCACGGGTCACGTGCTCCAGAACGCCGCCCTGCTTCACGCCGGGCGCGTCGTCGGCACCCTCGAGTTCGACCGGGACCTCTGCCTGGATGGCCACGTCGAGCCGGACCTTCTGGAGGTCGATGTGCTGGAGGTCGCCACGGACCGGATGGTGCTGCTGCTCCTTGACCACCACCGGAACCGGATCGGAACCTTCGATCTGGAGGTCGAACAGGGCGTGTCCGGCACCGAGGACGACGCGGGCATCGCGGCTTTCAACCTGAAAGGACATGGCATCGGAACCCTCGGAGTAGACGATTCCGGGGAGCTTGCCCTCACGGCGCAGGCGGCGCGTCGTGCGGGTGCCGAAATCGGTACGGGGCGATGCATTGAGAGTTGCTCTATCAGAAGACATTGGACGGGGCAGCATAGTGAACCTCGTACTCTTCTTGTATGGCGGATGAAACGAAGATTCCCAAGGGGCGGGTCCAGCGCTCCGCCAAACTGGGCACGATCGTCGGCAGTCAGGGCGCCAGGTACGCCGGAACGCGGGCGACCAATCTGGTCCGCGGCGGCGAGGCATCGCAGGAGAAGCTCGACAAACGCCACGCGGAAGCCGCGATGAAGATGGTCGAGACGCTCGGCCAGATGAAGGGCGCGGCGATGAAGATCGGCCAGTTCGCCTCGTTCATCGACACGGAGTTCATCCCCGAGGAGTACCGCGAGGTCTACCAGGAGCAACTGGCAAAGCTGCGGAGCGACGCGCCCTCGATGCCCTGGGAGAAGGTCGTCAAAGTGCTCGAAGAAGAGTACGACGGCGAGCCGGTGGAATCACTGTTTGCGAGCTTCGAGAAAGAGGCGGTCGCCGCTGCGTCGATCGGTCAGGTTCACCGTGCGACCCTGCTCGACGGCCGCGAGGTGGCGGTCAAGATCCAGTATCCGGGAGTCGCCGAGGCACTGGAGTCGGATCTGCGGAACGCCGGTGTGCTGGTCCGGCTGGCAAAGGTGCTGGCCCCCGGCCTGGACGCCAAGTCGGTGATCAAGGAGATGCGCGAACGGGTGCTCGAGGAACTCGACTACGAGTTCGAGGCTCAGAACCAGCGTTCCTTTTCGCGTGCCTACGCCGGGCATCCCTTCATCTACGTGCCGGACGTGATCACCAGGCTCTCACGCCGGCGTGTCCTGGTCACCGAGTTCGTCGAGGGTCTGGACTTCGACCAGATCAAGGAGCTCGGCGACGAAGAGCGGTCCCGCTTCGGCGAGATCATCTTCCGCGGGTCGTTCGGCTCGATCTACCACCTCCAGCACTTCAACGCCGATCCGCACCCCGGCAACTACCTGCTGATGGACGACGGCCGGGTTGCCTTCCTCGACTTCGGCATGACCAAGAAGCTCGACCGTGAGCAGATCGAACTCGAGCAGAGAGCCTTCGACGCCGCGACACGCGACGACCCGGAGGGACTGAAGCAGGCCCTCCACGACCTGGGTTTCATCCAGAAGCCGTCGAAGCTGGACGCAGAACGGCTGATGAGCCACGTCAAGGCGATCGGCGGCTGGTACATGGAGGACGACGAGGTCCTGGTCGACCCGATCGTCGTCATGCGGATGATCGAGGCCACCCACGATCCCCGGTCGGAGTACTTCGAGCTGATGCGCCGCGAATCGATCCCGGCCGAGGAGATGATGGGCCGCCGCATGGAGATCGGTGTGATCGCCGTCCTCGGCCAGCTTCGGGCGCGTCGCAACTGGTACCGGATCATGCGCGAGTGGGTCTACGCCGACCAGCCGGCGACCGAACTCGGCCGCCAGGAATGGGAGTTCTTCGAGTCCCGCGGGAACGAGCGCGTGCCCGGCATTGCCAGTGGCCGGTCCCGCGCCTGAGCCTCGGCGCCACAGCAGGTCACGGGTTCGACCATCGCCGTCGACCGGCCCCTGAAAAAATCTCCCGGCCGCCTGTAGGCTCGCTCCAGAGAGCAGAGTGCCGGCCGGTGGCCGGATGATCGAAAGCGAGGAGAGACCGTGTTCAGACGGATGAAGAGTGGCTGGAAGCTCACGAAGAAGAGCTGGGGCGTTTTCCGCGAAGATCCGGGACTGGTCAAGTTCGCGATCGCCAGTGGCCTGCTGAGCCTGCTGGCCGTCGCCGTCGTCATCGGTCCCGGGCTCTACCTGATCGACCAGGATTCGCAGGTCGCCGGCGGGATCCTGGTCGCCGTCGGTTTCTACCTGGCCGCCTACATCTCGATCTACTTCGCGATCGGCCTCGCACACAGCGCCGACCGCCGTATGGCCGGCGAACCCGTCTCTTTCCGCGAAGGCATGGCGGTCGCCGGCTCACGAGCCTCGAACGCGGCCGGCTGGGCCTTCGTCTCGGTCGTGGTGATGACGATCATCAGGGCGATACAGGAGCGCTTCGGCATCTTCGGGGCGATCTTCGGAGGCCTCGCGGCAGCCGCCTGGGGCGTGCTCACATTCCTCGCCATCCCGGTGATCGCGATCGAAGGCACCGGCCCGATCGAGACGATCAAGCGGTGCGCCCACCTGGTCAAGAGCCGTTGGGGCGAACAGATCACCGGAGTCGTGACGATCGGAGCCGCGGTCGCCCTGTTCGGGTTCCTGCCGGCGGTCCTGCTGATCGCCGGCGGTATCGCCCTGTGGGCCACGAGCGGCGCCGGTGGCGCTGCGCTGATCGGGCTCGGGCTCGTCGTGCTGGTCATAGCGGGACTTATTCAGCAGGTGCTGTCAACGATCTTCGGAGTCGCCCTCTACCGGTATGTCGCAGAAGAGAAGGCGGTCGGCGGGTTCACGACCGAGGACCTCGAGGGTGCGGTTCGTAGCAAAGGCGGAACCGGCGGATCCGGTCGCGGGCCGGTCGTCAGCAACTCCACGATCTGAAAGCTCCACCCCGGACCGCTGCTATGTCTGCAGCAGCCGGGGGTCGTTCGAGCAGATACCGGTCACCCCCATGGCCCTCAGGTTCGCGATGCGCCCCGGGTCGTCGACCGTCCACACGTTGAGGTCCACACCGGCGGCTTCGGTGACCACGACGAGTCCGGGGGAAACGACTCCGTGGAAAGCCCAGACGGATTCGACCCCGAGTTCGGGGATTCCCCTGCGCACCGTTTCCGGGATCCGCTTCCGGGCAGCGGCCACCCCGGCGATCAGCAACGGCTTGAGCCAGGGCATCGCGGTCCAGTCGCGGGTGGTGCGGGGCACCGTCCAGCCGAGATGTAGCTTCGGCTCCAGTTCCTTCAGCGCTTTCAGCGAGGGGATCTCCATGCTCGAGATCCGTGCCCGGTCCAGCAGTCCGTGGCTCAGCAGGGCTTCCACGATCTCGCCTTCGCGACCGGGCAACTTGATGTCGAGGTTGATCACCACCTGATCCAGCGGCGGCCGGGTGAATGCCGCGAGTACCTGGTCGAGGGTCGGCGGCGGCACCGCCCCGGCGGCGTGCCAGTCGTGGGTCACCACCAGGGGAGAACGCCGGTCGGCCGGCAGCTTCGGGTGGCCGTCGGCCAGCCAGAGCACGTCGAACTCGATCAGATCCACCCCGACCTCGACCGCCTTTTCGAAGCTGGCGATCGTATTGCCGGGAACCAGCGCGTCGGCTCCCTTGTGCCCGATTCGAACGATTGACATGTCGCCAATCCTAGGCACCCCGCCTCAGATCACCCGGTCGGGGCCCGTTGTGGCGGCGATCCGCACGCAAATAGCGTGTCGATCGCCTCCGGAAAGGCGACGGCCCCGGGGCTCCGGCAACCCGGCGAGGGCGACAGCCGGCTAGAAGAGCTGGTTCTCGCCGAAGAAGATCTCGGAGACCGAGTCGTCGGTGAAGATCCGGTTGATCGAGTCGGCGAGAGTACCGGCCGCGCTCAGGACGACGATGTTGTCCGGGGCGCCGGATCGCAACGGGATCGTATCGGTGACGACGATGCGTTCGATCCCGGAACTTTCGTACGGCAGGCGTTCGAAGGCAGGGCCGGAGAAGACACCGTGGGTGGCACAGGCGATCACGCTCTTTGCGCCTTCGTCGAGGACCGTGCGGGCGGCGGCACAGAGCGTGCCCGCCGTGTCGATCATGTCGTCGGAAATGATCGCGATCTTGCCCTTGACGTCACCGACGATGTAACCGATCTCGGCGACCTGGTGGGCCGGGCGCTCCTTCTCCATGATCGCCCACTCGGTACCGATCTTGCGGGCAAAATTGCGCGCAGCCTTGGCCCGGCCGGCATCCGGTGACACAACGACGAGGTCCTCGGCCCGGTACTGGTCGGTGAACCACTGGGTCAGCATCGGCATCGCGGTCATGTGGTCGACCGGGATCGTGAAGAAGCCCTGGATCTGACCGGCATGGAGGTCCATGGTCAGCACCCGGTCGATGCCGACCGACTCGAGTGCCAGGGCGACCACGCGGGCGGTGATCGGCTCGCGCGGTGCCGACTTCTTGTCCTGGCGGGCGTAGCCGAACCACGGCATGACCGCGATGATGCGATGGGCCGAGGCACCCTGGGCGGCGTCGGCCATGATCATCAGCTCCATCAGAGCGTCGTTCGGGGTCATGCCGGTCTCTTCATTGGCACAGGTCGACTGGACCAGGAAGACGTCGGCGCCGCGGATCGACTCCTCGAACCGGCCGTAGATCTCACCGTCGGCGAACGTCTTCAGGGTCACGTCGCCCAGACCGAGCTGGAGCTTGCCCGCGATCTTCGAGGCCAGCTCCTGCGAGCTGCGACCTCCGAAGACCATGGCCCGCTTCGAATAATCGTGCGGGATCGTCGTCGCGAAAGCGGGTGTCGGCTCGATCATGGTCAGGATTCCTGGTCCCCTTCTGCCTCACGGGCTTTCTTCCGCTCGGCGTATTCGTACATGGTTCTCTGTTCACCGCGACTCACAGCGAGCGCCCGGGCTGGCACATCTTCCCTGATTACGGCACCGGCCCCTGTGAAGGCTCCTTCGCCCACCTCTACCGGAGCGACCAGCATCGTGTCAACCCCGATACGCGCCCCCGGTCCCACAATCGTCCGGTGCTTGCGCGTTCCGTCGTAGTTGGCCGTGATCGTGCCGGCTCCGAGATTGGCGCCTTCGCCGATCTCGGTGTCGCCCACATAGGAGAGGTGCGGCACCTTGGCGCCGCGCCCGAGGGTCGAGTTCTTCACCTCGACGAAAGCCCCTGCCTTGGAGCCATCCTCCAGGCGTGCGCCCGGCCGCAGATAGGAAAATGGTCCGATCAGGCAGTCCTCGAGCACCTCGCAGAGGGTCAGCATCGAGTGGATCACCCGGGAACGGTCGCCGATGCCGCAGTCGGTGATCGTCGAATGCGGACCGATCAGCACGCCCGAACCGACCTCGGTGGCACCGCGGAGGCTGGTCCCCGGCTCGATCCGGGTGTCGGCACCGATCGTGACGTCGGCGTCGATCCAGGTCGAGGCGGGGTCGACGATCGTCACTCCGTTCAACATGTGTTCACGGAGGATCCGCTGTCGGGCTTCGGACTCGACCGCGGCGAGATCGGCACGGTTGTTCACGCCGAGGTTGACCGCGAGGTCGTCGGCGATGTGGGCCCCGACCCGCAGTCCCTCGTCCCTCAGAAGCGGCAAGACGTCGGGAAGGTAGTACTCGCCCTGCGCGTTTTCGTTGCCGATCCGGCTCAAGGCCACGGCGAGCGGCTCACCCCCGAAGCAGTAGATGCCGGCGTTTATCTCGCGGATTCCGAGCTCCTCCGGAGTCGCGTCGCCCGCGGCCTTGGCTTCGACGATCTTCTCTATCCCGCCGTTCTCGCCTCTGACCACGCGGCCGTAGTCCCCGGGGTCGTCAAGGACGGCAGTCACGACCGTCGCTGCGGCGCCGCTGCTGCGGTGGTCGTCGAGCAGGGACGAGATCACCCCGGTCGAGACCAGCGGTACGTCGCCGGAGAGCACCAGCACCTCTTCGGACTCCCGGACCACTTCGATTGCCGCGCGCAGGGCACCTCCCGTCCCGTCGGCCTCCGGCTGGACGACAGTCTCGACCCCCTCGGGCAGGGCCTCACCGGGCTCGAAACCGGGTGAGACGATTACCGCGATCCTGGAAACGCCGGCCTCACGGGCGGCGAGCACCGGCCAGGTGATCATCGCCCGCCCGGCGATCGGATGAAGGACCTTCGGCAAGGCGGACTTCATCCGGGTCCCCCGTCCCGCCGCCATGATCAGGGCGGTCGTCTTCAACGCTTCTGTCCGAGCCCGGGGCAAACCGGCAGGACCCCCGTCAGGATTCCCGTGAAATCTGCTTGCCGGCCACCGAGATCATGATCAGGACCCAGCCGGTGAAGATGAAGTCGATACCGACCAGGAGGCCGATCGCCCAGTCTGCCGAGCTCGGGAAGTCGAGCAGCACCAGAAGGCCGATCAGAAACGAAAAAGCGCCGTTGATCGCCAGCCAGCCCGAGCCCGGCTCTCCGCGCTCGCGGGCGGCGACCAGCAGGCGGAAGAAGCCCATGGCGATGAAGTAGATGACCAGCACCAGGGTCAGGGTCTTGGTGCCCTCGCCCGGATCGATCAGCAGATACAGGCCGGCGACCAGAGTTGCCACGGCCCAGAGCAGCCTGACCACCAGTCGCCCGCCTTCACGAAAGCTGAAGGCCGTGCCGAACAGGAACACGGCACCGAAGAGGAGGATCCAGCCGATGAAGATCGTCACGCCCCAGGCGGCGACCGCGGGGATCAGGATCGCGATCGCTCCGAGCAGCATCAGGAGGATTCCGGCCCCCATGTACAAACCCCAGTTGATGGACAGGACGGATTTCTGGTCACTCGCTGGTTCCATGCACGACACTCTAACCGCGACGCGGGAGCCGGACGCTCGCGGTGCGGCGCTGCAGGCTCCGCCCCACAGGTAGAGTCACCGGTCCGTTCCGGGGTGGGGTAACTGGCTAACCCACCGGGTTTTGGTCCCGGTAATGGAGGTTCGAGTCCTCCCCCCGGAGTGCCGCCGGTTTTCCGCCGCAACACATCGGTCGTATGGGGGTTTGTAGGGTTACGCCGAGGGGCGGTGAGTGCCGTCCGTGCGAACCACGAGAGGAAACGGAATTTCATGCGCAAGCTCGCAGTACTGGTCGCCAGCCTGGCGACACTGATTCTCGCTCCGGCGGCCAACGCTTCGATCCCCTCGGTGATGGGCGGAGATGTTCAGTGCGCCACCGTGACGAGCGAAGGGAACATCGGAAGCGGTGATGTCGTGACCGGCACCTTCGGACAGCGCTGGTGTGGATCGCTGCCGGCCGCTGCCACCACTGTGCTCGACGGTCCGCTGCCCACGGTTCGCAGCACGGTCAAGACCTTCGACGGCGTACCGCTCGACGTCAACGTCGCCTTTCCTCCGGACCCCGCCCCCGCATCCGACACGAAATGGCCGGTCGTCGGCATGTACCACGGATACGGCGGCAGCAAGATGAACTTCCGCGACATGCAGCGCTGGCTCAACAAGGGCTACGCCGTCTATTCCGTGACCAACCGAGGTGGCGGTGAGTCCTGCAAGAGCCAGGGCTCGCTCGATGCCGACCCGGCCGGCTGTGCCAATGGCTACGTGCACCTGATGGACCCTCGCTTCGAAGTCCGGGACACGCAGCTTTTCCTCGGCAGGCTCGTCGATGACGGCGTGATCGACCCGAACAGGATCGCCGCCTGGGGCGGTTCCTACGGCGGCAGCGAGTCGATGCAGCTCGCGGTGCTGAAGGATCGGGTGATGATGCCCGACGGCTCGCTGGTTCCGTGGAAGAGCCCGAACGGTACCCCGATGAGCCTCGCCGTCGCCACACCGAGCGTTCCCTGGACCGACCTGATCCAGTCACTGGCACCGAACGGTGACACCTTCGACTACCTCGAGGACGGCAGCTTCACCGGTGTCGGCGGTGTGATGAAGGAGTCCTACGTCAACGGCCTCTATGTCTCCAGGCGTACAGCCCCGACCGGATCCGACCCGAGTGCCGATCTCGGCGGCTGGAAGGCGCTGCTGGACGCCGGCGAGCCCTATACAGGAGCCGCCAGCCAGGCGATGTTCGACGAGATCACCAACTACCACTCGTCCTATTACGTGGACCACAGCCAGGCACCGGCGCCGATGATGATGGCGAGCGGCTTCACCGACGATCTGTTCCCGGTCGACGAGGTGATCCGGTTCTGGAACCGCACCCGTGCTCAGTACCCGGACGCTCCGATGAGCATTTTCGCCGGATCGTTCGGCCACGCTCGCGGCCAGAACCAGGCCAACGTTGCCGGTGCGCTCAAAGCCCTCGAGGACACCTGGGTGGACCATTACCTGAAGGGAACGGGTCCGCAGCCGCCCTCCGAGATCACCGCCTATACCCAGACCTGCCCCAACAGCAGCCCCGGCGGCGGCCCTTACACCGCTACTGACTGGGCCTCGTTGGCTCCGGGGGAGATCGTGAAGAAGTTTGGCGCGAAGAAGACGATCTCGCCCGACGGTGGAGACCCGGCCATAGGGTTGCTCTTCAACCCACTGACCGCGGGTACGACCGGCCCCTCGACGGATTCGACCGCCTGTTCCACGGCATCGGATGCGGTCGAACCCGGCACGGTCGTCTACGACACCGCCCCGGCAGGAGCCACGGCGTCGGGGAACCCGACCGCCGGCTACACGGTGATGGGCTCGGCCACGGTGATTGCGAAGATCTCGGTCCCCAATGGGACGGAGTCGCAGATCATGGCCCGCCTGCTCGACCTCGACGGCGCCGGAAACAAGATGCTGGTCGCCCGCGGAAGCTGGCGTCCGAAGAAGTCCGGCTTCCAGGTCTTCCAGCTCCACCCCGGGGCCTGGAAGGTCGAAGAGGGCCACAGCCTGAGGCTGGAGCTGCTGCCGCGCGACGCGGCTCAGGATCCGCCAGCCATCCTCAACAACTACTCACGCCCGTCCAACGATCAGCAGCCGGTGAAGATCGAGAAGCTCGAGTTGCGGATCCCGACCGTCGAAGAGCCGGGTGCGCTCGGTGGTCTGGTCAAGGCTCCGGCGAAGAAGGTGCTGCCTGCTCGCGCCGACGCCGCCCTGGCCCCCGGCTACGAGGCGATCGGGTCGCGGACGCTGAAGAACTATGCGGCGCAGTACGCCGTCAACCCGAAGCTCAGGGGCAAGGGCAAGGCGAAGGGCAAGACGGTGAAGGTCAAGGTCACCTGCGCCTCCTCGGCCGACTCCTGCAAGAAGTCGAAGATCGTGCTCAAGGGCAAGGGTCGGACAATTGCAAGGGGCAAGGGCATCTCGGTAGCTCCGGGCAAGACCAGGACGGTGAGGCTCAAGCTGACCGGCAAGGGCCGCAAGCTGATGCGTGACCGCAAGAAGGTTGTTCGCAAGGACGGCCGCAGGAAGGTCCGCAAGATCAGTGGCGTCCGCAAGATAAGGACAAAGGTCGTGATCAACGGCAGGAAGTCCGGCAAGCTGGTCGTCAAGCGGGTCGGCAAGGTGCGATAGTCCGCAGGCGGTCAGGCCAGGGCACCCGGTTGCCCGCCCGCCGGGCCCGTCAGGTCTGCTTGCGCTCGCGCGAGCGGCCCCGGGGCGAGGCGATGCCGAGAACGCGCATCGACTTGATGCCGAGTCCGAGTCGTTCCCTGCCTTCGGTCGCGGTCGCGTCATGGCCGCTGAGGTCGCGGACCCGCTCGAGGCGGTAGCGGATCGTGTGCCGGTGGGTGAACATCTTTTTCGCCGTGGCCGGGACGTTCGCGTCGCTGTCGAGGTACGTCTCGACCGTAGCCACCAGGTCGGTCTCATACTGCTCGTCATAGGCGACCAGCGGTTCGACCGTTTCCGAGTAGAAGCTGTGAAGCTCTTCGCTGGAGGTGCCGAGCAGGAGGCGGTAGGCACCGGTGTCTTCGAAGGCGATCGGGGAACGGTCCTCCGCCACGCCGACGTTGAGCGCCAGATGGGCCTCGCGGACGGCCCGCTCGAACTCACCGGGGTCGGTCGCGTGGCGCGACCTCGAGATGGTGACGGACAGGCCCCCGAGTGAGCGGGGAAGCTCGCGCTCGAGTGCCCCCTCCACCTTGAGCAGCCTCTCTTCATCTGCCGCCGGAACGAGGACCCCGACGATCGCGCCCTGCTCGACATCAGCCATCGCGGCGACCGATCCCGGGGCGACGGCCCGGATCGTGCGACCGGTGAGGTCGACCACACGGGAACGCCAGTCGCCCTCGCGGGCGGAACCGGAGTGAGCCCTCACCATCAGCACTCCGCCACCGCGGGTGAGGTCGCAGCCGACCTCGGACGCGCGCTCGAGCAGGTCGTCCCCGTCGGACAGCGAACCGCCGATCAGGTCCCGGACGAGATCGGCCACGGCCCCTTCGTTGCCCCATTCGGCCGACCGGGCCCGCTCGACCTCGAGGGCGCCGATCGCGGTGAGGATCTCGATCGAGGCTTCATCCTCGGGCTCGCCGACCAGGCGCGCCTCACCGACCGCCTCCTCCCCGATCTTGAGTTGGATCACCGACACCCCCTTGCCGCCCTCCGTCAGGCGCTTCTCCTGCTCGCGCGTGGCGCCCGCCACCGCGAGCACGATTCCCGAGCGGTCGATGAAGGCGACCGGCGATCCGAACACATCCGCAGCGGCACGAGCCAGGCCGGGCAGGCCGCGACCGGCCGCTACGGGCGCGGCGAAGGCGGCGGGGCCGGCCACCTTCTTCGCCGCGCGCCGGCTCACCCGGTCGACCAGGGGAAGATGCCGGAGATGTCGTTGGAGAAGAAGACGTAGGCGAGGCCCGCGACGATTCCGATCGTCACCAGGGTGCCGAAGATGAAGAGGGAGAGAAAGCCGGCCGCCATCTTCTCGGGCCAACGGCCGTAGGCGCTCAGCGAGGGAATCAGGATCAGGCCGACGAAAGCGGCCAGGCTGACCACCGTGGCCGCACCGAAGAGGATGGCATTGGTCGAGATTCCTTGAAGCATCTGCTCAATTTTTGCGCAACTGGGTGACGATCAGGGCTGCGGCCGAGAAAAATGCGAACCAGAAGACCCCGAGAGCCCAGCCGGAAGTGACGTCGCTGAGGTAGTGGACACCCAGGTAGACGCGGCTGAGGCCGACCAGTGCGGTCATCGCCAGCCCGGCCAGGACGAGCGCCGTACCGCGGGTCATGTCGGGGCGGATGCGAACCGCGATCGTCACCGCCAGCCAGGTATAGAAGACCGAGTGGGCCGCGTGGCCGCTCGGCCACGAGAAGCTGTTGACACTCACCAGCCCACCCTCCGGACGTGGACGGGCGATCTCATCCTTGAAGGTATCGACACCGATCACGATCGCAATCGACGAAAGCAGAAGCACTGCGACATCAGCCCAGCGCCGGTTGACGGCGAGCACCGCCGCAGTGACCAGCACGGCCGGCAGCAGGACGGCCGTGGAACCCAGCCAGGTGAATACCTTCATGACTTCGGTCAGCCAGTCGGTGCGCAACGCACCGGCGATGTCGAAGGCCTCGAGGTCTCCGGGCGTCGGTCCGCCGTCGCCGCTGAAGACCTGGGCGAAGGCGATGAAGATGAACGAAGAGACCGCCAGGATGGCGGCGAGGGTCGTGAACTCGAGGCCGAAGCTGCCGCCCGGAGTGAGCCGGTCGCCCAGAAACCGCAACTGCGGCCGGAGACGCCGCCCGAGTCTGGCCAGGGGTCTGGTCAGACGATGCCCGTCCATCCACCTCACCGTGGCCACCCGGTTTTCCGGAACCCTGAAGAAACGGAAGCTGACGACCGCGGTGACGCTGACCGCGATCACGGTGCCGAGGATTACCGCGACCAGTCCGGCGTATTCAGCCGCCGAGTCGATACTGCGGGCGAAGATGTAACCGAGAATGATGTTGCTGGTTACCTGCAGACCGGAGCCGAGGATGCTGTACGGGACGAATCCGCGGTAGCCCATACCCGAGGTGCCGGCAACGAAAGGCGCCAGGGCGCGGACGATGCCGACAAAACGGCCGATCAGGACCGTCTTGCCGCCGTGCCTGTCGAAGTACGCCTCGACCTGCTCGAAGCGCTCCCGGCTGATGCTCAACTTCGGTCCGTGACGGAGCACGAAACCCCGTCCCAGCTTGCGGCCCAGCATGAAGCTGAAGCTGTCGCCGAGGAACGCCATCGACCAGGCGATCGCGATCAGCAGGAAGAGGTTGATCACGTCGAGGCCGGCGACGGCACCGCCGACGATCATCGCGGTCTCACCCGGAACGAGCAGCCCGACAAAAGCCCCGGTCTCGAGGAACGCCAGCAGCCCGACGATCAGGTAGGTCCAGTTGCCGAGCAGGTTGGCGAAGTCGTCGAGCAACTGCTGGAGATCGAATTCGGGGAAAAAACGCCTGTAGGCCAGGTAGAGCGCGGTGCCGGCCACCAGAAGGCAGGCCAGCGCCATCAGCTTGCCGCGGCGGGATTCGGGAACCCTCAAAGTCCGACTCCTCCGCGGCAGACGATCGCCCCGGGACCGATTTCTGCGGCAACCGACTCGGCCGCCCCGCGGTCGGGGCAGATCCCGAAGACGGTGGGTCCGCTGCCGGTCATGCCGACGAATCCGGCTCCGGCGAATGCGAGCCTGTCCATCGCCGGGCCGATGCCCGGCTCGAGGGACATCGCGGCGGCTTCGAGGTCGTTCATCAGCAGACCGGGATACGACAGCGGCGAAACACCGTTGGAAGCGACGGCCCAGATACGGCCCGCGATCTCTTCCAGCTCATCCGGCGATCGACCGCTGCCCAGCCGGTCGGCCTCGGCGAAGACCTCGGCCGTGGAGAGCCCGCGTTCGAACGGCAGCAGCACCAGCCAGTGTTCAGCCGGCTCCGGCAACGACGTCATCGTCTGGCCGACCCCCCGGACCAGGCAGGTCATCGGGTCGAGTTGGGAAGGAACGTCGGCTCCGAGCAGCGCGGCGATGCCGGCGAGATCCTCGACTTCGCCACCGCCCAGCCTCAGGACCGCGGCGGCGTCAGCGCTACCGCCTCCCAGTCCCGCGGCGACCGGGATGCGCTTCTCGATCTCGATGCGGACCGGGTCGGCGTTCCACCCCTCCGAGCGCAGGAGGCGGAGCGCCTTGGTGGCGAGGTTCTCCCCCGGCACCCCGTCGCAGACCACCTCGTCGCGGTCGGACGGCGCGACCGAGATCAGATCGTGGAGGGAGAGTGGCTCGAAGATCGAGGCCAGATCGTGGTAACCGTCGGGGCGACGCCGGCCCACGTAGAGGCAGAGGTTGAGTTTGGCTGGCGCTCTGTGGGTGACCAAGGTTCAGCGATCCGTCGGGAGTGGCCCGATCATTGCCGATAGCGCCGCGAACTGCGGTGGCGAGAGCGCCTCGGCCCGCACGCCCGGGTCGAGGCCGATCTGCTCGAGCGCGTCCCTCGCCGGTCCGAGCAGGCCCGGGATCGCCATGTCCAGAGATCGTGGCAGAGCCTTCCGCCGGTGGCTGAAAGCAGCCCGGACCAGCCTGCGTACCGCTTCGTCGGGACCGGGACCTTCGCGTCGAATCGAGACGATCGCCGAATCGACTCGCGGCGGAGGACGGAAAACCCCGCGGCTGACCTTGCGCAGGAGACGCACCGGGCCGGCCAGCTGGGCGAGGACCGACGGTGCCCCGTAAACCTTCGAGCCGGGCTCGGCCCGCAGCCGGTCGGCGATCTCCCGTTGGACCATCACCGTCCAGCCGGCGATCGGAGGGAGCTCGAAGATCGTCCTCATGATCACCGGGGTCGCCACCGCATAGGGCAGGTTGGCAACCATTGCGGTCGGTGCCGGCTGGAGCGACCCCAGATCGACCCGGACGGCGTCCGCCCAGATCAGGTTGACGTTGGGCAGCGCTTCGATTCCGGTCAGCCACGGTTCGAGTCCGCGATCGATCTCGATCACGTGGACCCGGTCTGCCACCGCGGCCAGCCTCTCGGTAAGCACCCCTTCGCCGGCGCCGACCTCGAGCACGCAGTCCGCAGGCGTGATTCCTGAATCCCTGACGATGGCCTCGAGCAGGTTCGGATCGGCGAGGAAGTTCTGGCCGAGTCTCACCAGCCGAAGAGCCGGCTGGAATTTTCAGTGACGATCCGGTCGAATTCGTCCAGCGGGGTACCTCGAAGCCCGGCGAGCATGGCGGCCGTCTCGACCACATTCGCAGGCTCGTTGCGCTGCCGGCGCTTCGACTGCGGGGTGAGGTACGGGGCGTCGGTCTCGACCAGTATGAGCTCGTCGGGGACCAGGACCGCCGCCTCCCTGATCTCACCGTTCGCCGGGTAGGTCAGGTTGCCTGCAAAGGAGCAGAACCAGCCGCGCTCGACCGCCTGATCGACCCTCTGTGGCACCGAGAAGCAGTGGAGGATGACGGTCAGATCCTCTCCGGCTGCTTCAAGCATGGCGAAGGTCTCGGCTGCGGCCGCGTCGCTGTCCTGGCGATCGCGCAGGTGTATGACGATCGGCAGGTCCGTCTCGAGCGCGATTTCGATCTGGGCCGAGAAGGCGCGACGCTGGTTCCCAGGATCGGCTGTGTCGCGGTAGAAGTCGAGTCCGGTTTCACCGATCGCCCGGACCATTTCATGCGAGGAGAGCTCGAGGATGTCGGCGCCCGCATCCCGGTCGAAGCCGTCGGCGTCGTTGGGATGCCGCCCGACGGCGGCGTAGACCGGTTCGAAGGTCTCGGCCAGAGCGATCTGTTCGCGGTTGTCCGCCTCATCGAGGCCGATCGTCATAAGACGGGTCAGCCCCGCTTCCGTGGCCCGCTCGAGGATGAGCCCGGGCGGGCCGACACAGCGGCTCAGGTGGCAGTGGGTGTCGACCAACTGGCTGACCCCTACCGATAGAAGCGGAAGTACCTGGTCTTCTTGACGATCTTGCCCGTCGCCGTGTCTCTCGCCGTTATGGCCACCTTCAGATTCGACTTGCGGTAGGTCTTCTTGAGGTACCGCAGGCCGAACCTGGTCAGGCGGATACCGGTGGTCCATACAGTCCCCGATGTCAGCACCTGCGAGCCGCCGACACTCAGCTTGTTGATCGGCGTCTTCAGCGTCAGCCTGGCCTTGGCGCGGCAGTCATTCGAGCAGCTGACCAGGACCTTGAGGTCCCGGGCCACCTTGATCTTCGGCTTGGCGTCAGCCGAATTGATCTTCACCGTCAGCCGCGTGGCGCGCTCGCCACCACTGTCGTCTGCGCCGCTGGTGGCCGACGCGAGCGGCGCAACGGAGAGTGAAGCAAAGAAGATCGATGAAACGAGAAATGCGGTTCCTGCGAGTCTGAATCTCACGGCTTCCCTCCGTACGGGTCTGGCTGACCTGGCGATTCTACCCGTGGGGCCCTGCCGGGGAATCGCGAGAGCATTCCGTTCGCCGGCCGGCCACCGGGACCGCGAGGAGCCCGTTGCACCCGGTGACCGCAGGACGCGGAAGCTCAGACCAGTTTGGGAAACAGCGGTTCGATCTTCTCCACGCTGCCACCACCTGCTCCCGAGCCGAAGTCCGCGAGCTCGAGCCCGTCTTCCCCGAGGGCGCCGAGCAGCGTTGCGGTCGAGTTCGGCAAATAGGGATGGAGCAGCAGGGTGAGGATCCGCAAACCCTCGATCAGTCCGTAGAGGACCCGATCGAGCCGGTCGGCGTCGCCCTCGTCTTTGGCCAGGACCCAGGGCTGGGTCTCCTCGACGTATCGGTTCAGTCGCCGGACCAGGGTCCAGATCTCCTCCAGCGCCTGGCTTATCTGGGCCTCGTCGAGCAGTCCGCTGACCCGCTCGACGATGCCGTCGAAGTCGGCGCTGAGGACAGGATCGGGTGCGGACCGCGGCACGACACCATCGCGGTAACGGCTGACCATCGCCAGGCTGCGGGAGGCCAGGTTGCCGAAGTCGTTGGCCAGTTCGGTCTCGTAGCGCGACTCGAAGCCGGCGGTCGAGATCGAGCCGTCCTGACCGAAGCTGACTTCGCGAAAGCAGTAGAACCGGAGCGCGTCGGCCCCGAAGCGCTCGATCACCTCGAACGGGTCGAGCACGTTGCCCAGTGACTTCGACATCTTCTTCTCACCCATCAGCAGGTAGCCATGGATGTACATGCGCTGCGGTGGCTCGAGACCGGCGGCCATCAGGAAGGCCGGCCAGTAGACGGCGTGGAACTTGAGGATGTCCTTGGCGAGGATGTGCCAGGAGGCCGGCCAGAACCGGTCGGTCAGGTCCTCGTCTTCGCGGGCGTAGCCGAGTGCCGTGTAGTAGTTCAGCAGCGCGTCGAACCAGACGTACATCACCTGGTCCGGGTCCCAGGTGAGCGGCACCCCCCAGCTGAGCTTCGACCGGGAAAGCGATACGTCCCGGAGACCGCTGCGGATGAAAGAGAGTGCCTCGTTGCGGCGGAAGTCGGGCTGGATCATGCCCGGGTTCTGAACGTACATCTTCTCCAGCGGTTCCTGAAAGGCGGAGAGCTCGAAAAACCAGTTCTCCTCCTCTTCCCGCTCCAGCGGGATCTCATGTATGGGACAGGTGTCCCCCGGACCGATCTCCGATTCATTCTTGAAGTCGGCGCAACGCGGGCAGTACCAGCCGGTCCAGGTGCCCTTGTAGACGTATCCGTTTTCCCTCACCTTCTCGACCACGCGCTGGACGCGCTCGATATGACCGGGGTCGGTGGTGCGGATGAAAAAGTCGTTGGTGGCGTCCACCTTCGCCACCATGTCGCGGAACTGCCCGGCGCTGCGATCGACCAGTTGCTGGGGGGTTATCCCCTCCCGCTCCGCTGCCTGGGCGATCGGCTCACCGTGTTCGTCGGTACCGGTCAGGTAGAAGACATCCTCGCCGCGCTGACGCTGATGGCGGGCAAGGATGTCGGCCGCCATGGCCGAGTAGGCGTGGCCGAGGTGCGGCTCGCCGTTGCCGTAGAAGATGGGGGTGGTCACGTAAAAACTCACGGGTCCACCAGCATAGGGCCGAGGCTCCGGCTCATCGACGCGGTTCGCGGCCGGTCAGCGCCTTGTACAGGTCGTTGGCGCGGGTGCCGGTCAGGGTGGCGACCACGGTTGCCGCCGCTCGCGGCCGGGCGCCGGACTGGACCAGGCGCTTGAGCGCTTCAACCGCGAAGGCCATGTCCTGGCCGTGTCCGGCGGATTCGGCCGGTCCGATCACCAGGACGATCTCGCCCTTGACTTCACCCTTGAACCTCAGCGCCAGCTCGGACAGCGTTCCCCGGCTGACCTCTTCGTGGAGCTTGGTCATTTCACGGCAGACGGCGGCTTCGCGTTCCGGGGCCAGCGCGGCAAGGGCCGCAAGCGTCTTGGAGATACGACGTGGCGATTCGAAGGCGATGACGGTCTCGGTCGAGTTCAGCACGCGTTCCATCTCTCCCGAGCGCTTCGGCAGGAACCCCTCGAAGCGCCAGCGCTCCGACGGCAGGCCCGAGGCGACCAGCGCCACCGGCACCACCGACGGGCCCGGAAGCACGACGACCTCGAGCCCCCGGTCGTAACAGGCCCGGATCAGGCGGAAGCCGGGATCGGAAATGCCCGGCATGCCGGCGTCGCTGACCAGCGCGATCCG
>JAUQWL010000022.1 GCA_030835185.1 Solirubrobacterales bacterium
GGGGACCGCGGGCTCGATCTCGTCGGCGAAGGCGATCTTGCGAGGGAGCCAGTCGGCCATGAAGAGTTCGACCACGATCGGGCTCCAGCGAAGCGGGCGGCCGTCACCGTAGTCGGCTGCGAAGTCGATTGCCAGCCGCACGACTTCGGTGCCGTCGTCGGGTTCGCTGATTGAAGCACTTGACGCTTCGGCGGATTCGAGGAAGTCATCGAGCAGCTGTTCTCGCGCTTCGGGGCTCATAGGTGGCGTTTCGGCGAATTCGATGGCGGCGTCTCCGCCGATCTCCCCGACCTGTTGAAGCGCCAGCGCGCGAAAAGAAGCGTACTCGTCCGATACCGGTGTCCCCAGATAGAGATCCGTGGTCGTGATCGCTTCGAGGATTCGCCCGGCAGCCTCTCCGGGATCCACGTCCTCGACCGTGAGCTGTTCCACCGTCGATTCGTCTTCATCCTGATGCTTGTCGTAGAGCTGAACTACCTGATCGATCGAGTCGGCCGGGGCGATGTCTTTGGCGATCCCGTACATGTTGTGATCGATCATCACTCCCAGCGCGAATCGATCCCCATCGGGATACTGCGATTCGATCCACACCGAGCGACCGTCGTCGAACACCCTTTCGCTGGCGACTGCTGCCCGGACCGGTCTGCTTCGACCGATCTGAGCTGCCCACTCAGGCATCGCTACGCCTTTTTGGCCCAGCTCGAGCTGGCGTTTCGACGCGACCGAACTCAATCTCTCGACGCCAAGCGCGTCGAATGCTGCTAGCAGACCCCTTGCGCCGGGCTCGCGGTGCGCGGCGAGAGCGTTGATCAGCGAAACCCCCATCTCGAGTTCGGCTTCTTCGGGATCGGCATCCAGTCCAACGCGCTCGCGCTCGCTCCAGATGCTGCCGAGGATTTCCGATACGAACAGCTCGGCCTCCAGCGTCGCGGTGAAACCGGCGGCGTGTCCGCAAAGCTGCGAAGCGAGGCGTCGATCGGGGTCGTCCCTGCGCTCGCGCTGCTCGCCTCCGCGATCCCGCTGCCTGGCCACCTTTGCCGGGTGTCCGCCGCTACCTCGCTTGCGTCGTCGGGCCACTCGGGGAAACTAGCACTCGTCCCGTCACCTGGCACGTCGGCCGGGCTTCGGTTTCGTACCCATCCGCCGCCGCCGCGATTTCAGTAGGCGGGAGTGAGTCCCTCGAGCATCGGGAAGTGGCGCACGTTCATTGTCAGCAGGTCGGCCTCCAGCAGCAGCGCAGTGGCGGCGATCAGATAGTCGGCGTCGTCGATGCCGGCATGGGCCCGACGGTTCTCCTGGGCCAGCGATCCGGCGACCCGGGCTATCTCCTCCCCGACGGGTACCCAGGAGAGCGCCGAGAAGAACTGCTCCAGCCCGTCGACCTCTTTCTCGCGCACACCCGCGAGCAGTTCGAATCGCACAACCTCGCTCGCCAGCAACGGCTCTTCGTCCTCGATCAGTCCGCTGAGGAGATCGACTGCGGGTGGATGACCGCGCAGGTGGTCGACGGCCACGCTGGTGTCGAGCAGCTTCACTCGACGCCGAGCTTGGCCAGGCGCTCGTTCAGGTCCCCGGAGCGCAGGGCGTCGACGTAGTCGGAGCCGCTTTCGCGGTGACTGCTCCATATGCCCGCGCTGGCCTGCAGGGCGCGAAGCTTCTCCTCCTTGCCCCGCTCACCGAAGGTGGCGCGAACCGCCCGGCGAATCAGCTCGGAACGCGAGGCTCCGCTGTCGCGTGAAGCGCGTTCCAGCAGCGCCAGCTCCTCCTCGCCGAGGTATATCTGGGTGCGGCCCATGACACCACTATACATCGGATGGTGTCACTCTTGGCACCAACCGGGTTGATCTGCATTCGGCCGGCTACTGATTCTTGAGGATGGGACGACGGAAGGTGGGGACGGTCTGGCTGCGGTCCGTCAGCTCTCGACCGTCTCGAGCACGCCGAGCAGCTCGGTGACCCGGCAGACGAGCAGGCGTTCGTCGTCGACGTCGACCCAGGCTCCGGCATTGGCGGGGAAAACGACGTGGTCTCCAGGCCGTACCGGCATGCGCACACCGGCGGCCTCCCACCAGTCGATTCCCTGGCCGACCTCGAGCACGATGCCGTGCTCGGGCGGTGGCTCGGATGTGCCGGGCGGGACCACCAGGCCGGATTTGCGCATGCGCTCCGGCTCGAGTTCTTTGATCACAACACGGTCGAACAGCGGTTTGAGGGCGTGACGGGCCACGGGCGCACTCTACGGGTGTGCCAGCGCCTCGCGCACCGCCGGCGCGACGACGGTGCCGAAGAGCTCGATCGAGCGCAGGACCTTGTCGTGGGGCAGGGTGCCGACCGTGAACTGGACCAGGAAGCGGTCGTGGTTGAAGATCTTGTGCTGGTGGAGGATCTTCTCGATCACATCTTCGGGGCTGCCGATGAAGTTGGCTCCTTCGAGGCTGCGGCTCGCGTCGTACTGCTCGCGG
>JAUQWL010000023.1 GCA_030835185.1 Solirubrobacterales bacterium
GCGCTCTCCGGCGATGTCGCACCGGCCGTGACGAGTGCGGCCGGCCTGTCGGAGATCTGGGACCTCCTCGTCGGGCTGTTCTCGGGAACCAGCCGCAGCATCGCTGAGGCCCCGGCCGGTTCCGCGAGCGAGAAGCGACTCGCGCTCGTTGATGCCTACCGAGGTCCGAAATACGGTGCCGCACAAGTCAGCCTCACGGGGAAACTTTCCGCTAATCCGGCTGCGCCTGTGATCGCCGACGGTCCGTGCGCGTCTATAGACGGCAATGGCACGATCCGGCCTCTGACCTGTTCGCAGCTGCAGACGACCGGGGGGACGGCCATGATCGGCACCCGTCTCGGCGGTAACGCGCTGGTGGCAGCGGGTGGCGGCAATATCGTCGCGGCGGGCGGCGGCAATATCGTCGCGGCGGGCGGCGGTAACGCGATCTCGATTGCTCCCGCCGGACTGGTCGCAGCGGGTGGCGGGAACCTCATCGGGGCCGACGGTGCATCGCTGGTCGCGGCCGGTGGACTTAACTGAGCGAGTAGACAAGCCGGGACGTTGGCCGGCTAGGTGGACCTGACCCAGGGTTTCAGCACCAGATAGCTGGTCCCGTGCCTGCCGAACGAGCGATCGAGGACCACCGACATACTCAGCGATCACCTCGGTCGAACAGCTCCCCAACGAAAAGATTCTGGTCACGGCGCGCTACGGATACGTGAGCGAGAGCAAGTTCATGCTGCTCAGGTTTCTGCCCGATGGCCGACCCGACCGGAGCTTCTTCGGGAACGGGCGATATGTACGTTCGGTGAGAGATGTGAGCACAGCCGAGAAGGTGCTGATCGATTCGAAGGGACGCGCGGTCGTGGCCGGAGGGAGTGCCGAAGACGGAACGGGGCACTTCCTGGTTCGGCGCTTCCTGCTCGGCCGAGGTTGACGCGCACCGCCACCGAAGCCGACTGAGCCCCGCTCTCTACTTCGCCGCGAGCGGAGAGAAGTCCAGCGTGACGATCCGGTCAGGGGCGGCGAGCGCCGAGCGGGCGGCGGCCAGAACCTCGTCCGGGTCGACGCCTGCCCGTCGCGCGGCCTCGCCCAGAAAACTCAAGCTCTTCGTCGGTGAGAGCAACTCAATGTTGGCGGGAACGCCCTGAGCCACCGAAAGATGGCAGTAGGTCTCGTCAATCGAGATCGAGTCGTCCCAGGAGGAAGCGTCGATCAGGTCGATCGATAGAGCGTCGGCTTCGCTGTCGTATTCGGCTCGCATCACTTCCTCCTGGCATAAACAGTAACGACCATTCCAGGCGCGTCAACCGCAAGCACCACTCTGATCATTTTTCCGTTGACCACCCCTTCGTATCTGGGCTTGCCATCTTGATCCCAATCGACAGGAGGGCCCGAACCAACAAGGCGGTTGATCTCCGCGGCTGAAACGCCCAGACGCCTCATTCGGTTTCGAGCATGATGGCTGAATCTGAGGGCCATGTGGGGAAAAGCTCAGGCACGGAGTCTCTCGCCCCTGTGGTTCGACTTCGTTAGCAGGGCTGGCTCTAAGGCGTTCCGTCTTCGAGGCCGGCGAGTTTGGTGCCGATCTCGTCCGGTGTGCCTTCCAGCGGCAGGCCTTCTTCCGGGCCTGAGGGGCGGCGGTAGATCCAGTAGAGGCTGGTCAGCAGGATCAGCGCGGTCAAGGTGAAGCCGATCTCGACCCGGCGGTTTACGTCTTCGATCACCGGCAACACGGTCCAGAGGATGAAGAATGCGGCGCAGGAGATCCACCGGATCGATGCGCGCCGAGCCTGGCCCTGGGCCACGGAGGCCTGGTTGACCGTGACCGCCGCGAGGTAGAAGCCCATGCCTGCGGTAATCAGCAGCAGGCCGGCCCGGTCGTAGGTGAACTTGTCCGAGAAGGCGAGTTGCATGAGCTGCGGACCGGCGATCAGGACGATTACGGCAGTCACCGCAGTGAAGCCGGCGACGCCGAGCAGCACCGTCCTGACCGAACGGTGGAATTGGGCTTCCGATTCGAACTCGGTGCTGTGGTGGAGCGAGGTCAGGTGGGGCAGGATGCTGGTCGAAACGGCCTGGAAGAGCTGCAGCGGGGCCCGGGCGATCATCAGGACGTTGAAGATGAAGCCGGCCGCGCCGACCCCTTCCAGGGCACTGACCAGCAGCGGTCCGGCGTTGAGGAACACCTGTTCGCTGAACATGATCAGAAAGACGGAGCCGACGAATCCGGCTCCGTGCGACATCGAGAACTCGGCCCGCTCGGCGTCCATGTCGATCTCCTGGTCACGGTCCTGCTCGCGCTCGGCCGCCTCGCGGCGGGCCCGCCTCGATATCGCGACCGGAACGACCAGCAGGCTGAGAAGCGGCGCGGCGACGATGCCGATCGCCACCATCGTCTGCCCGGAAAGCAGGCCGATCGCCACCAGGACGGCGAAGAGGGTCCGGAAGACGGACTCCGACAGGATCAGCGCCGTAAACAGGCCGAACTGCTGGTGTCCGGCGAAGTAGCCGCGGGCGTAGTAGCTGGCCGCATAGAAGAGGACGGCCGAGAAGAAGATCCAGTAGAGCGCCGAGTTGCCGTCGAGCAGGCCGTTTTCGATCGGTCCCTTCAGCAGCAGGGCGACCGCTGCGAACCCGACCCCGAGGATCACCTGGATCCGGGCGGCCACCCGCACCGGGCCGGTGTCGGGGTCGCCGCGCTCCAGGTGTTCGGAGATATGGCGGGAGAGAAGCTGATCGACCGGGCGGTACAGGGTCGAGACCGTGATGAAGACAGCGGACCAGAGCACGGTTATCTCGCCGTAGGAATCCTTGTCCAGGTTGTGCGCGGCGATGAAGAAGTAGACGTAGGTGATCAGGCCGGTCAGCCCGACGCCGATCGTCAGGAAGCCGGCGGTCCGGCCGAACCTGCCGGCCTTGCGGGATGATTCGCCCCCCACCCCGGTGGAGGTCTCCAGGTCACCGGCCACTACGGTTCAGACCACGGTCCGGTCGCGCGGCGGGTCGACCATGTGGTTCGGTTCGAGCTCGAGTTCGAGTTCCACCCGGCGCACGCGCTCGAATACGCGCTGGGTCATCACCCTCTGGCCGGCGAGCAGATCGCCGATGATGCCGAGTGCGAAAAGCTGCATCGAGACGATGAAGAGTACGGCGCCGAGCAGCAGCGACTGGATGTTGCCTTCGCGATCGCCGTGGAAGACCCAGTCGGTGAGGAACGGCATCCACGAAGCAATCGCCAGGACGAAGAGGATCACGCCGAAGGTGAAGAAGACCTTGAGCGGCTCGTAACGCGCGTAGATCCGCAGGATCGCGAGGCCGTTTCGCCGGACGTAGGCCGAGGTCGAATCGAAGAGCCGCGACTCCCTCGTCTTCGGGTTGGTCCGGACCTCGACTTCGCCCAGGGCGACCCGGGTCTTACCGGCCTGGATCAGGCTTTCGAGCGTATAGGTGTAGTTGTCGACGACCATCAGCTGGAGGGCGGCCTCGCGACTGTACGCCCTGAATCCCGAAGTCGCGTCGGTGATCTCGGTTTCGGAGAGGCGCCGGACGACCCAGCTGCCGACCTTCTGCAGAGCCTTCTTCGAGGGCGAGAAGTGGTCGATAGCAGCGACATCACGGTCACCGACGATCATCTCGGCCCTGCCCTCGAGGATCGGGGCTACCAGTTTGGCGACGTCGCCACCGAAGTACTGGTTGTCGGCGTCGGTGTTGACGATGATGTCGGCACCGAGTTTCAGGCCGGCGTCGAGACCGGCCTGAAAGCCGGTCGCCAGCCCCTTGTTCCTCGGCAGCCTGATTATGTGGTCGACCCCGCATTCCTGGGCGACTTCGACCGTCCGGTCGGTGGAGCCGTCGTCGATCACCAGGACCTCGATCTCGTCCACCCCTTCGATCGAGGTCGGCAGGTCTGCGAGCGTCGCCGGGAGGTTTTCCTCCTCGTTGAGACAGGGGATCTGGATGATTACCTTCATCAGTCGTCAAGATTGTCACATGAGTTCCGATCGACCACCCCCCGGCCAGCGCTTCTGGGACAGAGCAGTCGAGCTTTCGCTGCGCGGTCGCGGCCTGGTCAGCCCCAACCCCATGGTCGGCGCCGTACTGGTCAAAGGCGACGTGATCGTCGGCGAGGGCTGGCATCGCAGCTACGGCGGCCTCCACGCCGAACGCGAGGCCCTGGCCGACGCCGTGGCACGGGGCAACCCGGTTAAGGGGGCGACGATGTACGTGACCCTCGAGCCCTGTGCTCACACCGGCAGTCAGCCTCCCTGCGCAGACGCGCTGATCGAGGCCGGGATCGGGGAAGTCGTCTATGCCTGCGCCGATCCGACCGCGAAGACGGCCGGCATCGGCCCGGACCGGCTTC
>JAUQWL010000205.1 GCA_030835185.1 Solirubrobacterales bacterium
TACGTCGAGTTCGTCGGCACCGGCATCGTCGCCACCGCGGTGATCTTCTCCTCGGCGCTGCCGGCCATGTTCGGCACCTTCGTAAAGCACCGTTTCCAGCGTACTTACGACGCGATCCTTGCGGCGCCGGTAGACGTCGAAGAGCTTGTTACCGGCGAGATGCTGTGGATCGGGCTCAGGGCGGGTGTTTTCGGCTGCTTCCCGCTGCTGGTGACGATGTTCTTCGGCCTCGATCCCGTGCCATCGATGCTGCTGGTGCCGTTCTACGCCTTCGTCACCGCCCTCGGCTTCGCCGCTTTCGGGATCGCCATGGCCGCCACGGTCGCCAAGATCGACCAGTTCAACTACGTGACGACCTTGTTCATAACCCCCCTCTTCCTTGTGGCGGGAACCTTCTTCCCGATCTCGGGCCTGCCCCACGGCCTACAGGTCGCGGCCCAGTTCAATCCCCTCTACCAGCTGGTCGAGCTGGTGCGCGATGCTTCCTTCGGGCTCAAGGCGGTCGACCTGCTCAGGATCGCCGGCCTGATCGCCTTCTCTCTCGTCATGTGGCGGGTCGCCGTCCGGCGCATGGAGAAACGCCTGATCGACTGAACGAAGCCGTAGAGCAACCGGGGTGTGGCGGGTCCGTAGCATGGGAAGTCGCCTCAGTCCGCTCCGTGTCGATCCAGGTCCGGGAAGAATTCAGATGAGCCAGACAACAGCCGCCCCCGACATAACCCTCGAAGAAGCCGGTCGCCGCCGGACATTCGCGATCATTTCGCACCCTGACGCCGGCAAGACGACGACGACCGAGAAGATGCTGCTCTTCGGCAACGCCCTGGTCGAAGCCGGCGCCGTCGTTTCAAAGAAGGACCGTCGCTCCACCGCATCGGACTGGATGGAACTGGAGAAGCGACGAGGCATCTCAGTGTCTTCGACGGTGCTCCGCTTCGAACATGACGACAAGGTGATCAACCTGCTGGACACGCCCGGACACAGCGACTTCAGCGAAGACACGCTCAGGGTGATGTCCGCGGTCGACGGGGCCGTAATCCTGATCGACGCCGCCAAGGGCATCGAGAGCCAGACTCTTCGGCTGTTCGAGGTGGCACGGAGTCGCGGCATCCCGCTGATCACCTTCATCAACAAGTGCGACCGGCCGGGTATCGAACCGCTCGAACTGCTCGATCACATCGAGAGCACGCTCGACCTGATGCCCACGGCGATGAGCTGGCCTGTCGGCGATCCGGGGAACCTCCTCGGTGTTGTCGACCGCCGCAGGCGGACGTTCCACCGCTTCGACCGGAGTCCCGGCGGCAGGTCGGCCCGGGGCGGCGAGATCCTGGCCCTGGACAACGCCTTCGATGCGCTCGATCCCGCCTGGACCCGGGCAATGGAAGAACTGTCGCTGCTGGACGAAGCCGGTCACGACTTTGATGTCGACGGAGTCGGCGCCGGCATCTCGACTCCGGTCTATTTCGGGTCGGCCCTGACCAACTTCGGCGTGGAGTTGCTGCTTGACGCCGTGATCGAGCTCTCCCCGGCACCGACGCCCCGTCCAGACCGCCGGGGCGAAGCCCGTGAGCTCGATGACGATTTTTCCGGCCTGGTCTTCAAGGTCCAGGCGAACATGGACCCCCGGCACCGGGACCGGAACGCCTTCATCCGGGTCTGCTCCGGCCGCTTCGAGCGCGGCATGAAGGTGGTCAACGCGCGAACCGGAAAGCCGATCGCGCTCAACTACGCTTCCGAGACCTTCGGCCGGCAGCGCGAGACCCTCGACGAAGCCTTCCCCGGTGACGTGGTCGGCATAGTCAACGCGGCCGACCTCCAGGTCGGGGACACCGTCTTCGAAGGCGAGCCGGTCCGCTTCCCCGAGCTTCCGACCCTCGCACCGGAACACTTCATCCAGATCCGCAACGCCGACGCCCGCCGTCACAAGCAGTTCAGCCGGGCGCTTTCCCAGCTTGCCGAAGAGGGCGTGATCCACGTCCTGACACGTGACGGTGGCCGGGATCCGATGCCGGTCCTGGGAGCCGTCGGACGACTCCAGTTCGACGTCGCGACGGAACGCATGTCGACAGAGTTCGGGATCGAAGTACTCTCGGACGAAACCAACTGGAAACTGGCCCGCCGCACCGACGAAGCAGGTGCCGAGGAGATCAGAACGAGTGGGTTGGCCGAGGTGAGAACCCGGAGCGACGGCATGATCTTCGCCCTGTTCACCAGCCAGTTCCAGGTCGAACGGCTCGAGCGGGACAGGCCCGGTCTCAGGCTCGACCGGCTGGTCGGCTGAGCCGCTCGACCGGGGCGACGACGACCAGTGCCCTGTTCCCGGTCACAGACTCGATCTCCTCGAGCCGGCGCCGGCAGGCGTCGGGCCGGTCGATGACCTCGGTGAGAACCGGGATCCGCCGTCGCAGGCTCCAGAACGACTCACCGTGAGGTGGTTGTTTGCCGCGGAACCCATAGAAACCCTGGAGTGCCGTGGCACCGGGAGCGCCCGCCCTCCGCAACACGCGCAGGAGCAGCCCCTGCTGCCTGATCCCCTCGTACGCATCCAGACCGCCGGCATAGATGCTCAATCTGAGATTCCGCTCTGTGGAGGGGCCGTCACCCGGTGGCACCGGCCCCGCCCCGTTGATTTCGCCTCCCGCAAGCCGGACGTCGGAGGTTTCGAACATGGCGGTCGGCAGCAGGACACCGATCTCCTGCCGTGCACGGTCGATCGCCCCTGATCCGCCGACCGCCGAAAGCAGCATCGGCACCCTACGGTTGGCAGAGAAGAAGCCGGCCCGATGCCTGGCCCCGTCCGCAAGCCCGTCGATGCCGAGAAGGACGATCGCCGCGTCGGCACCATGTTTGTGGAGCACCGCGACCGAAGCGGCATAGGCGCTGGAGCGTCCCACTCGTGCATGACGGTCGAGCCAGACCGTCAGCCGACGCCGGGAGTCCACGCCGGGCAGCGCTTCCGCACCGGGACCTCGTCCGTTGCCGGCGAGCATGACCGGCTCCAGGGTGAGCAGGCCCTCATCCAGCAACTCCGCCACCTCGGTGGCGACGGAGGCGATCGTCGCGGGCGAATCGACGGCAACGGCAACCATCGGCAGGTCCTCGGACAGCGTCAGCCCGCTCGATGTCCGGAAGCCCTGCCGGGGTCCGAAGCCCTCTCCGCCCCTCAGCACGACGGCGGCGCCGACGCCGTAGGAGGCGAAGACGCGCATCAGGGCCTCCGCGAGCGACCGCCCGCCGCTTCGCCCCCGCTCGCCGAAGAACACCGACAGCCTCGATCCGGCCCCGTTCACAGAAGACCACCGATCAGCCTGCCGAGCCAGATCGCGGCGATCCCGGCCACGAGGCTGAAGACGATGTTCACTGCCGCCACGCGGAGCAGGCCGTCTTCAGCAAGACGGTGCGTTTCGAATATCCAGGTGCTGAACGTCGTGAAACCTCCGAGCGCACCGAGGGCGCAGATCCGCAGGAGGTCCGCTGACGCTCCGGCGCCGACGAGAATCCCCAGGATCAGGGTCCCGATCACGTTGACCGCGAATGTGCCGACCGGGAAAGCCGTGTCGGCCCGCCCGCTGACCGCCCCGTCGAGCAGGAATCGACAGACCGCTCCCAGGCCGCCGAGTACGGCAATCCCCGCGTAGAGGGAGAAGTTCACCGGCTCAACCTCGCCCGCCGTACCAGGCCGCTGCTGAACGCGACCGCAACAAGACCCGCAGCTACGCTGCCGGCGGCGTAGACGAGGGCGAGCCCGTAATGACCGACCTCGATCATGTCGAGGAGTTCGAGCTGCATGGCCGAGAACGTCGTGAGTGCGCCGCAGAATCCGGTGCCGATGAACGGCCTGCCGTACTCGGAGACCGAGAGTCGCTCGCGCATCCGGGTCACGAAGTAGCCCAGCAGCAGAACTCCGAGCACATTGACCGTGAAGGTGGCCCATGGCCACGCGCCGGGATCGACGTCCCACGACTCGGAGAGCATGCCGCGGATCAGTGCCCCGATCATCCCTCCGACGAAGATCGCAGCGATCTCTCGGGAGTCGGACCGCATCCATCGCAGCATATTCCGTAACCCGCAGGAACCCCCCCGTCCTTCGCGTCTACGCTCACCGGCCCTTGCCGGCCCCTCGCCGGTCCCTCGCCAGCCCTCGCCGGTCTCTCGCCAGCCCTCGCCCGGGACCGCTCGGGACCGCTCGGGAAGCCGGGTCGAGCCTGTGGAAACCTGTTTGTGTGCATTTGATTAGCAAATGGTCTATGGTTGCCCCTGTTCGACAACCGATACGCCAAGTTTCCGCAGCCTTCGGGTTCGGAAAACGGGGGAACCAGGTTTTTGGGGCGAACCCACCGATCGAGGTGGGAGCGCAAGCTCTTTGAGCGCCAGCCCGTCAGCTAACCCCGTAGGCAGACAAGGAGTTCGGTAGCAAATGAGTGACCACATGCCGTTTAGCGCGGCGCAGTTCCCAAGAATCGGCGTCGCCACGGTGGCCGCCATTGCCTTTACGTTCTTCGCCCTGCTCGGAATGAGTAAGGCAGAACAGGCCGACGCCTGTGCTTCCAGCGCCAGCGGCGGCCTGAACCTCTCGAGCGGCAAGTGCAAGCCCTTCAAGAAGGCCCGGCTGGTACGCGGGAAAGCGATCGCCCCTGCAACCGCTCCGGCCCGGGTCAAGCGGGTCATCGCCTGGGCCAACCGGATTCGCAACAAGCCCTACATCTACGGCGGCGGCCACGCCAGCTTCGACTCCCGAGGTTACGACTGCTCCGGGGCCGTCAGCTACGCGCTGCGCGGCGGCAGGTTCGTCAGCAGCCCGATGGCCTCGACCGGTTACATGCGATGGGAGCGCCGCGGCGCCGGCAAATGGATCACCGTCTACTCCAATCCCGGCCACGCCTACATGGTCGTCGCCGGACTTCGGTTCGACACCTCGATGACGCCGGGCGACGGCCCCGGCTGGAGCAAGAGCATGCGCTCGACCTCGGGCAGTTACTCGGCCCGGCATCCCGCCCGCTTCTAAAAGCCTCGACCCTCCCTCCAGTCCCGACGCGCTCCGGCTCCTCTCCGGGGCGCGTCGTGGTTCGCCCGGCACCGGCGGCGTCCGGCAACAGGCCCCTCGACGTTGCGATCCCGGCCCGGGCGGCCCCTTGAGATCCGGATCGGCTCCGATGCCAGATGGATCTCCACCGCGGCGGCGCTGCTGAGCGCTTCAACCACCGAGGCCCGCCTTGACACGGGATTCCAGTAGCGCGTGTCGGGTGTGAAAGAGTTCCGGTCGACTTGTCAACCCCGAAATCGATCCGAAGGACACGAGGACGCCGGCAGATGATTCTGCACGGTCTGATCGTCGTCATCGTCGACGCCGCGGCCCTGCTCCTGCTGGCCGCGATACTGCCAGGTTTCAAGGTCGACGGTGTCTGGGCCGCAATC
>JAUQWL010000206.1 GCA_030835185.1 Solirubrobacterales bacterium
TCGCGGCGCACGTGGCGGATCGACCAGGTGTCGAATGCGGAGAGAGCCTGCTTTGCTTCCACGTGAAGCGGCTTCAGACCGGGCTTCTTGACTTTGTACCTGCCCTCGACCTGGCGGACCACGAGCTCGGAGTCGCCGACCAGCTCGAGTTCGGTCGCCCCCAGTTCGGCTGCACGCTGGATTCCCCGGATCAGAGCCCTGTACTCGGCGACGTTGTTGGTCGCCTCGCCGATGCGCTCCCCGTGTTCGTCGATGATCCGACCTTCCGGGTCACGGATCACCACTCCGATCGCGGCCGGTCCCGGGTTGCCCCTGGCCCCTCCGTCAACGTTGACCGTCAGCTTCATCGGGCCAATTTACTGTCTCGGGCGGCTGCCCGGCCGGGGCGCGGCGAAGCTCAGGCCCGCGGGTGACTGCCCACGTAGGCGTCGCGCAGGCGGGCCGAGTCCAGGTGGGTGTAGACCTGGGTCGTGGAAATCGAGGAGTGGCCCAGCAGCTCCTGGATCGTGCGCAGGTCCGCCCCTCCTTCCAGCAGGTGGGTCGCGAAAGAATGCCTCAACGCATGCGGGGAGATCCCGCTGGCGGCTGCCGCATCCCTCACGCGGGCCGAGAGCCGCCGGGATACGTCGGAAGGCGAGAGCCGGCGCCCGTTGCGGGAGATGAACAGGGCGGTCTCCGCCGGATCGGCGGTCAGCGACGGCCGTCCCCGCTTCAGATACTCCTCGGCCGCCCGCTGGGCGGGCTCACCGACCGGGAGCCTCCGGTGTCGGGATCCTTTGCCTACCACGTCGAGCTGCTCCGAATCGAAGTCCAGTGCTCCGAGTGAGAGCGAAATCACTTCCTCGCTGCGCAGGCCGCAGGAGTAGGCCAGCTCGATCATCGCCCGGTCGCGGAGCTCGAGCGGTGTCCGCGCCGGCGCCGTCTCGAGGATCTCCGACATCTGTTCGGAGGTCAGGACGCGCGGCAGACGGTTCGCGGCCTTCGGTGCAGAGACGAGATCAGCCGGGTTCTGGCTGATCCGGCCGGTTCTGAGCAGGAAGCCGTAAAGGCTGCGTATCGCCGCCAGTTTGCGGGCGACCGTAGACGGCGCGCTGCCGGTTCCGGAAAGGTGGGCAGCGTAACGACGGACGTCCCGGTGACCGACCTCCGCCGGATCGCGTCCCCGGTCGATACACCACGCCGAGAACTGGCCGAGGTCGCGACGGTAGGCGGTAACCGTCTTCGGTGAAGCGCCTGAGGCGATCAGATCGCGCTCATGATGGTCGAGCAGATCGGACCAGGTGCCTGCAGGAACGGGCATGGCGGCTCAGCCGATGTAGATCGGGGTGCCGACGTCGACGCGATCATAGAGGTCGATCACGTCGGGTATGGCCATCCGTACGCATCCGTGGGAGGCGGCCGAACCGAGCGATCCGGTGTCGTCGGTGCCGTGGATGCCGGCGCCGTTGAAGATCCCCATCCAGCGGGCCTTCAGCGGGTTTTCGGGGACGCCGCCGGGCACGACCTGCCCGGCCATGTCGCCGGCCCAGTCGGAGTCGGGGACGTGCCAGGCGGGATCCACCTGCTTGCTCTGAATCGAGTAGAGGCCTGCCGGGGTTTCAAGGCCGACCTGACCGACAGCGACGGTGTACGTCTTCTCCAGATCCAGGTTCTTCCAGAGTTTGAGCTGGTAGCTGCCACGGTCCAGCGTCAGGTAGGTCGGGTACTGCTCGGCGACTTCACTGGTGGTCACGGCCGGCTTGACCACATTCACCCTGGCCCGGATCGTGCGGCTGCCCTGGCCCTCGTCGAGCAGCGAAGTCAGCTGTTCGGTGAGCAGGACGTCACGGAGTTTGTGTCCGTTTTCGGCCTTGACCACGCTCAGAGAGTCGGCTCCGGCGGCGACCGAGGCGTCGACCGGGTCCTGATTGATGCCGTCGGCGACATCACGGACGAACTGGTTGACCGCAGACTGGGAGTAGGCCACGCTGACCGGGATGTCGGCGTTGAGTCCGTCGCCGGTTATCGCACGGAGAATGCGGGCCGGCAGCGAACCCGAGCGGCTCTCTTCAAAGGCCCTGTCGACGCTGTGCCTGACGTCGGCCCTGATCTTGAGCCTGTCGGCAGGAAGGATGAACCTCTCCTTCCTGAAAGTCACGGAGACCGGCTTGCGCTGCGGAGCCAGCACCTTGGCCGTTACCGCCCTGGTCGCCTGTTGCTCGCTCATGCCGCTCACGTCGATGCCGCTGATGGTCACGCCCTCCGCGATCTCGTTCTTCTGCGAGCCGTCATAGGCATAGGCGGCCACTGCCCCCCCGATCAGGAAGACCGCCACGACGGCTATGAGGATCTGGGTCTTGCGCACCACGTCAATTGTAGATACCGCGTCCGGCCGGTCAACACCTTTTTGCGGGCGCAAGCTGCCATGCAGGAGGGATTCCGCATCGGGCCTGGATGCGACTCACTCGTCGACCGGCGGCGACGGGTCGAACATCGCCGCGTCCTCCCGGCCGAGATCACGGGTCGGGCGCCTGCTCACGTGAGGGCTGTGCCGGAGGAACTCCTCGACTTCGGGCTCGTAACGGTAAGGATTGCTGACTCCCGCGGCAACCTGATCGAGTCGCAGCCTTTCCCGGAGGTGAATCACGGCTTCGCGTGAGGTGAAGGCGAAGTGGAAGCCGGTCGCCTTGAAGCGCCGGTTGTCCAGACCCCGTCCGAAACGGAGCTGGTTGACCATCTCGGACGAGACCGTCAGGCCCAACCGCCTCATCGCAGCGATCGCAAGACCGGTCCCCCAGGGCGGAATCACCGGCAGGGGTTTCTTGCCGAGCAGCGAGATCGTCTCCGACAGGGTGAGTACGCCGTCGGCGGCCACGTTGTAGATACCGGGCAGGTCCCTGGTGGTGACGTGTTCGAGAGCGTGGACCACATCGACCTCGTCGACGAACTGATACCTCGGATCGAATCCCAGGATCATCGGGACCATCGGCATCGCGAAGAGGTGGATGTGAGAGGTGTCGACCTCTGCCCCGAGCACGTTGGCGAACCGGAGCACGGTGACCGAGACGTCGGGTCGCCGGATCCTGAACTCCTCGATCGCCGCTTCGACCTCGACCGCGTCCCTTTCGATCGAAGTCGCCGGACGATGGCCACGTGTCATCTCTTCGGTGAAGAATGCCGGGTCGTCCTGGGCGCAGCCGTACCAGTGAGCGGTGCTCTTGAAGATGAATCGGTTCACCGGTGAGTCGGTTGCCGAGCAGGCGGCGAGGATGTTGAGGGTTCCGATCACGTTGTTTTCGTGCACCGATGTCGGCCTCGAGCCGCGCGGACTGCGGGCCGAATCGACGATCAGCCGGGTGTCGACCACCGTGTCGATGTTGGCCGCCCTCACGATCTTCTCGATCAGCGAATGCTGGATCCCGACCTTTACGAACTCGGTCCTCTCCAGGTCCCGCGTGGGTTCGTCGGAATCGACGCCGATGATCGCCTCGATCGACGGGTTCGCCTCCAGGGCTTCGGCCAGGCGGCCGCCCCAGTAGGTCGAGAGGCCGGTCACAAGTACGCGGCGGGCACCTCCTTTGTCCTCACGCGGCATATGGGCATTGTGTCAGCAAGCAGTGACTTCCACGGGCTCCCTCGCGGATAGAGTGGCCCGGTCAGATGACCAGGACCGATCCCTCAGAAAAGTCCGGGAGAAAGCCGGTGACCGACGACTACGCACGCTCCGACGGCGAATGGCTGAGGATCGACTGGGCCGATCTGGTCGGGATGGAAGAGGTCGAGTCCGATCTCGGCTCCACTCCGGTCAATTACGTGGAGCTGGGAGAAGGCCCTGCGATTCTGATGGTCCACGGACTCGGCGGGAGCTGGCGGAACTGGCTGGAGAACATCCCTTACCTCGCCAGGAGTCACCGGGTGATCGCTCTCGACCTGCCCGGCTTCGGCACCAGCCCGCTGCCGGAGAAGCAGATCACCATCCGCTCTTACGGCGACTTCCTCGTCGCTTTCGCCGATCGGCTCGACCTGGGACCGGACACCGCCCTGGTCGGTCACTCGATGGGCGGCTTCATCTCTACCGAGGCGGCGATCGCCCGGCCCGAGCGTTTCTCCTCGCTGGTCCTGGTAGCCGCCGCCGGCATCACCTACGCCCGGATGACCTCTTCCCAGAAGGACATGGCGCAGGTGATCGTCAAGGCGATGATGCCGCTGGCCAGCAGCTCCCTGGAGCGCAACTTCGGACGCAGCCGGCTGCGCGCCGCCCAGTTCGCCGGTGTCTTCGCCCATCCCACCCGGATCAGCCGGGAGATGCTCTGGGAGCTGGGCAGCTACGCGGTGGACGCCCCCGGCCTGATCCAGGCCGCCTACGCGCTGGCCGGCTACGACACCCGCGACCGGCTGCCGGAGATTACGATCCCGACGCTGCTGATCTGGGGGAGCAAGGACCTGCTGGTGCCGGTACCCGCCGCCTTTGCCTACCGGCGGAAGATCCCCAGAGCCGAGCTCTCGCTGCTCGACGACACCGGGCACATGATCCAGATGGAGCGGCCTGCACGCTTCAATGACGATGTCGAGGAGTTCGTCGACCGCCACCGCCGCGAAGCCGGCGACTGACCTCGCTCAGGCTTCAGGGCCGACCAGCGACTTGATCTCGCCGGTCAACGCCTGGTCGCGCTTCTTCAGCGACGAGACCTTGCGGCCGGCCTTCTTCGACTTCCTGCCGAGTCGCTTTGCCTTACCGCAGCCTCTGTCCAGCTTCTTGCACTTCCTGGCGGCCTTGCGAGCCGTCTTCGAGAGCTTCTTTGCTTTCTTCTTCGCAGACTTCAGCTGCTTGCGGACTCCGTTGCGCTCCTTGACCACCCTGGCACGTTCAGTCGAGACGTATGCCCTGCTCTGGGATGCGGCAACCGACACCAGTGAATCGAGTGCGAGGTTGATATCGCCGAGGTGGAGGTCTCCGTCCCTGACGATCAACGCCGACAGGTCCGAACGGGTGTCTCCCGGCTCACGGATGTCTTCGATGTTGAGCCAGCTCACCGTTCCGCCCCCGGCCTCTTCGACCGTGCGACATTCTCCCCGGTAGAAATCTGGCATCGCCTGCCACGGTTTGGCCGGCTCGGCCTGGCCGAGAAAGGCAGGAAGATTGGCCAGCGGACGCAGGATCCCGTTGTCCCCGGCGAGATCCGCCGGGTTGGTGCACAGCACGTCGAACGAAGCCTTGTCAGGGCGCGGCGCCGGGTTGACCCAGTAACCGGTGTCGACCCTGCCGAACCGGGAGTCGATCGCGGGTTGCCCGGTGAACATCGAGTAGGCGATCACGCAGCCGACCTGGTCGCCGGTTTCGCATGCCGGGATGTTCTGGAACTGACCGCCGACGAGCCTTCCTTCGGGCACGTAGACGTTGGCGCCGGGAAGGATGGCCGAGATGATCCTCTTGCGGACATTCGGCTTGTCGTCGACCTCTTCGGCGATCAGGCGGGCCATGTGCGAGGTGCCCTGTGAGTGACCGATGATCACCACGCCACGGCCTTCGTTGTGGTTCTCGAGGTAGTCCTTCCAGGCCCCGAGCGCGCTGTTGTAGGCGGTGTCGCGGACTTCATCGGATATCGGACCACCCAGAGAATCGAGCGTGTACTGCCGGTACATCGGCGCATAGACGTCACAGATCCGGGAGAACTGCCGCGCCTGGTTGATCGCCACGTTGCGGATCTCCGGGTCCTTGTCGAGATTCGAGTTCAGCGTGGCCTGATTGCTCTGGGTCGGGTACAGGTAGAAGCAGTCCACCGGTGGGTTCTCTGCCGCCTCGTAGCCGAGTTCGGTGTCGACGAAGCCCGGGGACGTCGAGATGCCGTCCATCTTGCCGAGGCACGGGTTGTCGGCCTGTCCGGGCTTGCACAGCCAGACGGTGTCGTCGGCCGAGGCAGGAGCGGCGAAAAATGCCAGTCCGAAGGCGGTGGCCACCGTTGCCAGAACTACCCTGATTGCTGTCTTCCTGCTCGAAGCGGTCATCGATCTCCGGTTCCCTCGGGCCAGGCATCCGGACTCGCGGCCGACCTGACTGTTTCTTTTTCTTCCCGACACCGGCCTGACACCGCTGGATGGGCGGTGCCGCGGCCGATGGCCGGGCTCAGGTTATCGCGCCCAGCGACGCGGAACTCACAGCTGCCGCGTACTTCGCCATCACTCCGCGGCTGTAGAGCGGTTCGGGAGCTTTGTAAGCGGCTACCCGCTTGTCGATCTCCTCGACCGAGAGGTCGACGTCGAGCCGGCGTTTGTCGATATCGACCGTGATCACATCGCCGTCCCTGATCGCCCCGATCGGTCCGCCTTTGACCGCTTCCGGTGCGACGTGCCCGATCATCAGCCCGCGGGTCGCCCCCGAAAAGCGGCCGTCGGTCAGCAGAGCTACGTGCTCTCCGAGGCCTTCACCGACCAGAGCAGCCGTAACCTGGAGCATCTCCCGCATGCCGGGGCCGCCTGCCGGACCTTCGTTCCTGATCACGATCACGTCACCCTTCTCGATCTGATCCTTGCGGACGGCCGCGAAGCAGTCTTCTTCACGTTCGAATACCCGGGCCGGACCGGTGTGGCTGCGGCGCTCGGTTCCGGCGACCTTGACCACGGCACCGTCCGGACAGATGTTGCCGCGCAGGATGGCCAGCCCGCCCTGTGCCTTGAGTGGTGCATCGATTGGCAGGACCACGTCCTGGCCCGGCTCCTCGGTCGCCTTCCCGGCTTCTTCGCCGATGGTGTTTCCGGTGACCGTGATCTCGTCTTCGTGAAGCAGGCCGCCGTCCTTCAGACGCTTGAGGATCAGCGGCACCCCGCCGGCGCGGTAGAGGTCGGTCGCGACGTACCGCCCGCCGGGCTTGAGGTCGGCCAGCAGTGGTGTGCGGCCGGAGACCTCCTCGAAGACGTCGATGTCGAGTTCGATGCCGGCTTCGCGGGCGACCGCCAGCAGGTGCAGCACGCCGTTGGTCGAACCGCCCGAAGCGGCCACCGCGGCAATCGCGTTTTCAAGTGAATGCCTCGTGATCACCTTGCTCGGCCGGATGTCGTCGGCGAGGACCTTGAGGATCAACTCGCCGATGCCGCGGGCGACTTCGTTCCTGTCGGTGTCCTCGGCGGGAACCATGGCCGAGAAGGCCGGTGAAATCCCCAGGGCCTCAAAGGCGCAAGCCATCGTATTCGCAGTGAACTGTCCTCCACAGGCGCCGAAACCGGGGCTGGCGACGTCCTCGATATCGGTCAGTTCCTGGTCGGTGATGTCGCCGGCGGCGTGGGCACCTATCGCTTCGAAGACCTCGAGGATCGTGACGTCCCTGCCTTCGTAGGTGCCCGGCTTGACCGAACCGCCGTAGAGCACGATCGACGGGATGTCGATCCGCGTCACGCCCATCACGGCTCCCGGGATCGTCTTGTCGCAGGCGGCAAGGGCGACCATGGCATCGAACTGGTAGCCGCGGGCCATCAGTTCGATCGAGTCGGCGACGACCTCCCGGCTGACCAGGGACGACTTCATACCCTGGGTACCCATCGTGATCCCGTCCGAGACCGCGACCGTGTTGAACTCCATCGGGGTGCCGCCGGCAGCGCGGACGCCCTCCTTGACGTACTCGGCGAGGTCGCGCAGGCCATAGTTGCAGGGCATGGCGTCCGTCCAGGTGTTGGCGATGCCGATCGTCGGCTTCTTGAGGTCTTCGTCGGTCAGTCCTATGCCCTTCATATAGGCACGGGCAGCGGCCCGGTCGGGACCGTCGAAGACGGCAGAAGAGCGTGGACGAGGGTAGGGACTCACGGGTTGGTCGTTGGAGGACATGGCGGTATCTTAGGCCGGACGGTGGCTTCAGATATCCGTGGATCGGCCGAGGCCGAAAACGTCGACCGGGCCGGGACCCCCGCCGATCGAATCGAGGCCGTCAGCCACCGCTTGAGACGCAACCTCTCTGGCCGCTCGGCAAGCTTCCTCCAGGCCCATCCCCCTGGCGATGAACGCGGCCAGGGCCGAAGAGTGGGTACAGCCCGATCCGTGGGCTGACGTGGCCTCGTGGCGCGGTCCTTCGATCCGGACGGTGCGTGAGCCATCGCAGAAGAGGTCGACCAGTCCGGTGCTGTGGCCACCGGTGACAACCGCGGCCGCCGGACCGCGGGCGACGATCGCCATGGCGAGATCCTCCTGCGAAGCACCTTCACCCAGACCGGTCAGAGCCCGGGCTTCAGGGATGTTCGGCGTGACGACGGTCGCCCGCGGCAGAATCAGCTCGATGAGCGACTGCCTGGCTTCGCGGGCGAGCAGGTCCGCCCCGCTCTCGGCAACCATCACCGGATCGACCACCACCGGAGCGTCTCCGGTCAAATCGAGACACTGGTCGACCGCACCGATCGTCTCAACCGTGCCGAGCATGCCGATCTTGACCGCATCGACCCCGATGTCGTCGACCACCGCCCTGACCTGGGCGACGATCACCGAGGGCGGGATCGCCTCGATTGCGATCACACCGAGCGTGTTCTGTGCGGTGATCGCGGTGACGGCCGTGGTGCCGTGGACGCCGCAGGCGGCGAAGGCCTTCAGGTCGGCCTGGATGCCGGCACCCCCACCGGAGTCCGAGCCGGCGATCGAGAGCGCTGTCGGGATCTTCGATTCAGTCACCCGCCGGATCATAGGTGGCGGCCGAAGCCAGCCCGGTGCGACCGTACTCGCCGGTCAGCGAACATGTGACGTATCCGGCGATCTCCAGCCTCGCCAGCCCCGCGGAAGCCGCCGCGATACTCAGTCCCGATACCGGTGCGATTTCGTCGATCATCGAATGGCCCGCCTCGACAGCTTGCAGGATCAGTACCTCGCCCCCACCGATATCCGGACCGAAAAGGGTCTCCGGCAAGCGCAGGCCCAGTCCACCGAGACGGTCGACAACATCGCGTCCGTCCCGGATCAGAGCGGCCCCGCTGGCGATCAGCTCGTTCGTGCCGGCCGACGGACCCGCGGTGACCGGACCCGGAACCGCGCCCACCTCCCGGCCGGCGTCGGCTGCCATCTCTGCCGTGATCAGCGATCCCGACCGGCGGGCAGCCTCGACCACCACGGTCATTCGGGAAAGCGCGGCCATGATGCGGTTCCTGGCCGGAAAGCCCCATCGCCACGGTCGCGTCCCCGGCGGCATTTCCGAGATGACCAGCCCGTCTTCGAGGATCCTCCGGTACAGGCGGCTGTGCGAAAGCGGGTAGGGGCGGTCTGGCCCGCCGGCAAGGACGGCCACCGTGCGGCCTCTCTCAACGGCTCCGCGATGGACCGAGCCGTCGATCCCGAGGGCCAGGCCGCTGATCACCACCAGACCGGCAGATGCCAGCTCCGCCCCGAGACAACGCGCCACTTCCAGACCGTAGCCGGTCGCGCGCCGCGCGCCGACCACGGTGACCGATCCTCCCAGAGTCAACTCTTCGAGCCCGAACGAGTCACCACGGCCGACGATGCAGCGGGGAGCGTCGGTGCCGTCCTCGAAACCCTCGGGGAAGCTCTCGTGGTGGAGGCAACAGGCCCAGCAGTCGGCTTCCTCGAGGTCCCTGCGAAGCCGACCTTCGTCAAGGTTCCGGGTCTCGCTGAGGAACTCGTCGGCTCGCTTCGGAGAAACCGCGGCAAGCAGGTCTTCATCGCTCAAACGCAGCAGCTCCGGCGTCCGACGGCCTGCGCGGTCGTCGCAGGCGACCTGTATGAAGGGGCCCAGGCGGGCAATCAGCCAGCTGCGCCGGAGACAGTCTGTACAGGCACGCTCATTGCCTGAAGAAGCAGTCAAGGTCCCGCCCTCCTGCGCAGCTGCAGCGCCCCGGCCAAGTGCTCTTCACGAACCGTCCGGCGATCGTCAAGGTCGGCGATGGTCCGGGCGAGCCGCAGCGTACGATCGTGAGAGCGACCGCTCAGACGCTGGCTGCGGGCTGCTTCGGCGAGCAGACTCCGGGCGGCAGCGTCGAGTTCGAATCGCGCCAGTTCCGACCTGTCGGCTTCAGCGTTGGTTCTCCCCGCACCAAGCCTCTCTGCCATTCGCTCCCTGGCCCGTACAACCCGTGCCCGTACCGACGCGGAAGGCTCTCCCCCGGGCCCGGCCATCGCCTCGGGTCCGGGCTGGGCAACCGCGACGATCATGTCGATCCGGTCGGCCAGTGCCCCGCTGAGCGTGCTCCGGTAGCGCCCGATGGCCGCCGCCCGGCAGACACAGTCCGGATCTTCGTCGCCCCTGCCGCAAGGGCAGGGGTTGGCCGCGGCGATCAGTGTGAACCCGGCAGGAAGGGTGCGGTGCCCGTTGACGCGAGAGATCGTCACCTCTCCCGACTCGAGCGGCTCGCGCAGGGCCTCGAGCGCCGGGCGGCGGAACTCGCAGAGTTCATCCAGGAACAGCACGCCGCGATGGGCGAGGGTGATCTCTCCGGGCCGGGGCGGACTGCCCCCGCCCACCAGCCCCGCCGCGGAGACGGTGTGATGCGGTGCCCGAAATGGGCGCTCGGCCCGGATCGGCCCGGATCCACAGATACCGGCGATGCGCGCCACTTCAAGAATTTCGTCACTGCCCATCGGTGGCAGGACCGAGGGAAAGCGTCTGGCCGCGAGCGACTTGCCCGAACCCGGCGGGCCGATCATCAACAGGGCGTGGCCACCCGCAGCCGCGACTTCTATCGCCCTCCTCAGGTTCGCCTGGCCACGGAGATCCCGGAGATCCGGCAACCCGCGCGCCTCCGCCAGTCCGGCAGGAGCGGGCCTGACACCCGGCAGCCGTCCCCGTTCGAGCTCCCGGAACTCGGCGATACTCTCGATCGCCCGGACCTCCACACCGGGCGCCAGAGCTGCTTCGGGACCGTTGGCCGCAGGCAGTATGACCCCCCGGCAGCCCTCGCCCCTCGCAGCCTCGGCCATCGCCAGAGCGCCGCGAACCGGCCGTACCGAGCCATCGAGCGCGAGCTCGCCAGCCAGGGCCCAGCCGCGCAGCTCGGCGCCCGGTATCTCTCCGGCAGCCGCAAGCAGACCGGTGGCGAGCGCAAGATCGAGAGCCGGTCCGGCCTTCTTCAGGTCCGCCGGGGCCAGGTTGGCCGTGATCCTGCGCATCGGAAATTCAAACCCCGTGTTTACCAGGGCCGCCCGAACTCTCTCCCGGGCTTCGCGCACCGCCGCATCCGGCAGGCCGACGATCTGGAAGCTCGGCAAACCGCGGTGGATGTCCACCTCGACCCGCACCGGACTTGCAGCGATCCCTTCGAGCGTGAATGAGGTCGTTTCCGCGAGCACACGACCAAGCTAGAAGCACCTCGTTCAAGCCTTGCGGCCGGACTGCAACAAGTTCCCGACAGGGGGCGGAACCCGGGCGAAAGTCCTGCAGCGTGGGCCGTGCGGGCCGCTACGTTCGACCCATGCCGGAAGAAGACGGGAGTGGTGTGCGAGGCGGGCCGGGATCACAACAGCGATCGAGGCCGGACTGCGAGCCGGAACCGGTCACCGGACCGGCGTCAGCCGGAGCCGGTGATCCGCGCCGGAGGCTCGGTGCGCGGGCCGAGGTCTATTGCGCACGAAAGCTGGAGAGGCTCGGCTGGCAGATCCTCGACCGGAACTGGCGGATCCGGCTGGGTGAGATCGACATCGTGGCGATCGACGGACGGACACTGGTTGTAGTCGAAGTCAAGGCTCAACGCAGCGGAAACCTCGCCGGGCCGGTACTTCCTGCGCTCGCCGTGGGCCCGCAGAAACAGAGACGGCTGAGGCGACTTGCCTTGGCGTGGCTTCAGGCCTGCCCTCACCAGCCGGACTTCGACGATCTGCGCTTTGACGTCGTCGGCATCACGGTCGGCAACGACGACCTGCCGGTGGGTTACTCCCACCTGGAGAATGCGTTCTGAAATCCCGGGTCAGCCGGGGGGACTCACTGCGGTTTCCCGGTCGCCGGGCGAACCGTATGCGGCCGAGTTGAACGAAAGGCGGTGAATCGGTGACGGGCCGTGCCGGACGATCGCCTCGCGGTGGAACTCGCTGGCGTAGCCTTTGTGCCCCTCGAAGCCGTATTCCGGGTACCGCAGGCCGGCGCGGACCATGCAGCGGTCCCGGCTGACCTTGGCGATAACCGAAGCCGCTGCAACGGCCGCGCTCTTCGAGTCTCCTTTCACAAGGCGGACATGTTCAAGCTCGAAGCCCGGCAGACGAAAGCCGTCGACCATCCGGATTACGCCCGGCACCTCGCCGGTGCCGGTCAGCGCTTCCGAAAGGCACTCGATGTTGCTCGCCTGTAGCCCGGTCGTATCGATGTGACGGGCCGAGCGCATCGCGATCGTAACCGTCACCGCGCAGCGCATGATCTCGGGAAGCAGGCGCTCGCGGGCCTTGGCGCTCATCTTCTTCGAATCGTTGAGTCCGGCCAGCCGGCCTCCGCCGAAACTCTCGAGGCAGGCGCGATCGAACAGAACCGCGGCGGCGACTATCGGGCCGGCCAGACATCCGCGGCCGGCCTCGTCGGTCCCGACTGTGGCCCCCTGCCCGATCGCCAGATCGTGCGCGAAGAGCCCCGCCGGGTCGGGTCCGGTGGCTTTAGAGCCCACCGATGCGGTTCGGTGGCCAGTAGGTGCCAAAAGCCTTGCCGATCAACTGGTCTTCGGGCAGCGGACCCCAGAACCGGCTGTCGTCACTCTGGCCCCGGTTGTCGCCCATGAGGAAGTAGTGACCGTCGGGAATCGTGATCGTCTCGGGCAGGTCGCAACCCTGTCCGCCCTGGCCACACGGGAAGATCTCATAGCCGTCGGGCTGTCGGGGGGTCCCGTTGACGATCGGAATTCCACTCTTGACCGAGACCGTATCTCCCGGGCCGGCGACGATGCGCTTGATGAAGGTATCCGATGACTCGCCTGGCGTCGCCTCGTCGCAGGCCTGCACGCCCGGTTCGAATCGTCCACCGCATTCGGGACCGTTGCTGGTGACGCCCTTGGGCGGATGGAAGACGACTACATCGCCGGGCTTCGGATCTCCGAAATGGAAGGCGGTGCGGTTGACCAGCACACGCTGGCCGATGTCGAGAGTCGGCTCCATCGAGCCGGACGGGATCTGGTACGGCTTCACCAGGAACGCCTGAATCAGCAGGGCCAGCCCAAGGGCCAGCGCCACGATCACGACCAGTTCGACGAAGCTTCCCCCGGCCGTCTTCGGCTTGGGGATGCGCGGGTTCAGGCTTCGTCCTTCTCGCTCTGGTCAGCCTCGTCCGAGGCTTCGTCGGCCGCTTCCCCACCGTCGGCCGCTTCGGTCGATTCAGCCTCGGAGACCGGCTCATCGGCCTCCTCCGCAGTGGCATCCTCCCCGGAGGGCGATTCGCCTGAGGGTTCGCCCGATCCGGCGCCTTCCGCACCGGTGGCTTCCTCAGGTCCAGCCGACTCGTCAACTTCGGCAGCATCGGCCGCCCCGGCGGCTGTGCCTTCGGCAGCAGTGTCTTCAGCGGCGGTCGGATCTTCTGGCGGAGCCAGGCCCTCGCCCGATGCGTCTACCGCACCCTCGTCGGAGACCGAAATCATCTCCTCGTCGATGCCCCAGCGGCGTTCGGCGACTCGGGCGGCCTTGCCGACCCGGCCACGCAGGTAATACAGCTTGGCGCGACGGACACGACCGCGGGATGCGACTTCAAGCTTCTCGATCTTCGGCGAATGGAGCGGGAACGTACGCTCGACACCGACGCCGAAGGACTGCTTGCGAACCGTGAAAGTCTCCCGGACGCCAGAGCCCTGACGCTTGATGACGACTCCCTCGAAGACCTGGGGGCGCTTGCGATTGCCCTCGATCACGAGGAAGTGGACCCGCACACGATCGCCCGGCGCGAACGGCGGGAGTCCCTTGCGCAGCTGGCTGCTTTCGATGTCCTGGATTACTGTGCTCATGGCTCAAAAAGACGGGCCGGTTGGCCCGCGGAGCGGCAATGCTACCGACTCGCAGGAATCGACGACGTGCAAGTCAGGTCCCCCGCCTGCGGCTCTGGTCCATTCGCCACTCGCGGACCTTCTCGTGATCACCGGAAATCAGTACCTCCGGTATGCCCCAGCCACGGTATTCGGGTGGTCTCGTGTAGTGCGGATACTCGGGCAGGCCGTCGAGAGCTTCGCTCCAGGACTCCTCGACCGCGCTCTCGGAATCCCCCAGTGCACCAGGCAGCCGGCGCATGATCGCGTCGGCGACGACCATCGCCGGCAGCTCCCCGCCGGCCAGCACGTACCGGCCGATCGAGATCTCGTCGTCGGCGAGATGCTCGTGGACCCGGTGGTCGAAGCCTTCGTAGCGACCGCAGAGCAGTGCGAGCCCCGGTTCGGCAGCCAGTTCGCCGACCAGAGCGTCGTCCAGAACCCGCCCGGCTGGACTGAGAACGACCGTTCGCGGCCTCTCACCCCCGCCGTAAACCCCGTTCAGCGCGGCGTCGACCACATCGACCCGCAGGACCATACCCGCCCCGCCGCCGTAGGGAGCGTCGTCGACCCGGCCTCCTTTGAGGGGAGTCCAGTCCCGGTAGTCGCGGGTCTCGAGCGCTGCTCCGTGCTCGAGCGCCTTGCGGACCGGACGCTGGTCGCGGAACCAGTCGAAAGCCTCGGGAAAGAGGGTGAAGATGTCGAGATTCACGGCCGGTGACCGTCCTCCGCGATTCTCAGTCGAGGATGTCGACCAGCACGCGACGCTCTTCACGCACTGCGGCAGCCTTGGCGATGGTGCGAAGGGCATTGGCGACGCGTCCGCCCTTGCCGATCACTCTTCCGAGGTCATCCTCGTTGACGGTGATCTCGTAGACCAGGTCGCCGTCTTCCTCGAGTTCGTCGACCTCGACCGCATCACGGTCTTCGACGAGGGACTGCGTGAGGAAGAGCAGCATCTCCTGCAAGGAGATCAGCTCCCGGTGGCCTTGATGCCCTTGATGCGCAGCAGGCCCGCGACCCGCTCCGAGGGCTGGGCCCCCTTTTCGAGCCAGTACCTGGCCCGCTCTTCGTCGAGCGCGATCGTCGACGGTTCGGTCTGCGCGTTGTACTGGCCGATCGTCTCGATGCTGCGCCCGTCACGGGGAGAACGCTTGTCTGCGACGACGATTCGCCAGATCGGGTTCTGCTTGGAACCCACTCTTCTAAGTCTGATTCGGACTGCCATTGGACGCGGAATCCTACAGATTCTCAGCGGCGGCGGATCTTGGGACGCTGAACCTGGCCGGTCATGCGGGCAAGCTGTTGCGGATCGGGCATCTTTCCGGTCGCCATCTGCTTCATCAGCCGGCGCATCTGATCGAACTGCTTGACAAGGTTGTTCACCTGCTGGATCCTGGTCCCGGACCCCTCCGCGATACGTCGCCGGCGAGAACCCTTGATCAGTTCCGGGAAGGCCCGCTCCTCAGGGGTCATCGAGAGGATGATCGCCTCGACCCGGTCGAGTTCACCTTCGTCCACGTCGGTGTCCTTGAGCTGCTTCTTCACCGCCCCCATGCCGGGCATCATCCCCATCAGGTTGCCGATCGGGCCCATCTTGCGCACCTGGCGCATCTGCTTCAGAAAATCCTCGAGCGTGAAGGTCTCGCTGGCCATCTTGCGCTGGAGTTCTTCGGCTTCGTCTTCGGTGACCTGCTCTTCGGCTTTCTCGATCAGGCTGAGCACGTCGCCCATGCCGAGGATGCGGCTGGCCATGCGGTCGGGATGGAAGCGCTCGAAATCCTCGAGCTTTTCCCCGGTCGAGGCGAACATGATCGGCTTGCCGGTGACCGCCTTGACCGAAAGTGCCGCGCCGCCACGGGCATCGCCGTCGAGTTTGGAGATGATCACGCCGTCGAACTCGGCCGCCTCGGAAAAGGACTCGGCGACCCCGACCGCATCCTGGCCGGTCATCGCATCGACCACGAGGAGGACGTTGTGGGGCCTGGTCCGCTTGCGGATCTTTGCCAGCTCGTCCATCAGGTCGCTGTCGATGTGAAGACGGCCGGCAGTGTCGATGATCAGCACATCGCGGCCTTCATCCCTGGCCTTGTCCAGTGCCCAGGCCGCAATCTCGACCGGATCGGCATCTGCACCCTGTTGGTAGACGACGGCACCGGCCCGCCGGCCGACGGTTTCAAGCTGTTTGATCGCAGCCGGGCGGTAGACGTCGCAGGCGGCCAGGGCGACCTTCTTCCCTTCCTTCTTGAGCAGCAGCGCGAGCTTGGCCGTGGCGGTGGTCTTGCCCGAGCCCTGCAGGCCGGCCATCAGGATGACCGTGATGCCCTTCTGGGAGAAGACGAGATCGCGACCCGCCCCTCCCATCAGGTCGGTCAGCTCCCCGTTGACGATCTTCACGACCTGCTGGCCGGGATTCAGGCTGCCCAGAACATCGGCGCCGAGGCAGCGCTCCTTGACCCTGGCGGTGAAGGATTTCACCACCTTGAAATTGACATCGGCCTCGAGCAGCGCGAGGCGGATCTCCCGCATCGCCTTGTCGACATCGTCCTCGGTCAGCTTGCCGCGTCCGCGGACTTCGGAAAGGGTCGACTGAAGCCGGTCTGAAAGCTGGTCAAACATGGACTGCCACTTTACCGGCAGTCCGGACCGGACCGCCAGGAACGCTGCGGCCGAGAAGAAGCGCGTACCGCGGGAGGGGCGGCGGAGCGGTCAGGGGG
>JAUQWL010000207.1 GCA_030835185.1 Solirubrobacterales bacterium
TGACGCGCTGCTGGCCGGCAGCTACCAGCAGATGGTCACCGAAGCAGCGGGTGATCTGCCGGTCCGGCTGGAGGCAGCGGTCACCAGGGTGGAGTACGGGCGGGCCGGGGTGGGGATCGAGCTGTCCGGCGGCGCGACCACCCGGGCGGATCTTGCCGTGATCACGGTGCCGATCGGAGTGCTGCAGGAAGGCTCGATCGCTTTTTCGCCCGGGCTGCCCGCTCGTACGCGGCAGGGGATCGGCGGTCTCGGTCTCGGCCTGCTCGACAAGCTGTGGCTCGCTTTCGACGAACCGTTCTGGGACGACGGGGCGGACCTCATCTCCTGGATCGATCCGGCGAAGCCGGGCCGCTGGGCCGAATGGGTGGACGGCAACCGGGCTTTCGGCAAGCCCGTGCTGCTCGGCTTCAACGGCGGGGCAAGGGCATGGGAGATGGCCCGGATGGACGATCGTTTCGTGGTGGGGAGCGCTATGTTCGCACTCGATCGCATGTTTTCCTGAAGGATCCGACGTTCTCCTCTGACCCTGCTCCGCCGATTTGATCGAGCGCAGACCGAAGACCACGCCGTGGCGGGGTTCCCTGCCTGCGTCTGGCTCAGGCCGGCCTGCTCAGCGGATCTTCAGGCCGCCGGAGGATCTCGGGGCGAGTCCGCCCGAAACAACCCGTCCCGGGCAGTTGTCGCCGCATTTCCTGAGGGTGGCGACATCCTTGACCATCAGGCGGAACTCCTTGCGGCGTCTGATCTTCAGGCCTTCGAGCTCGTACCGCTTGCCGTTGACGATGATGCCGTCAAAAAGCAGCATCTGCCTGCCGGCGCGGCGGTAGTGGCCCTTACGAACTTGTCGGGCGATGTTCGTATCGCTGCCCTTGCCTTTCGCCTTGAGGTAATCGAGCGCACCGGGACCGAGGTTGTAGGCGAACGAAGTCAGCGCGGTCATCATCGCAGGAGTGACCCGGGCGCCCCTGATCCGGACCAGCACCTCGGCTTCGTACTCGGCGAGGTCCTTCTTCAGCATCTTCAGAGCGCGAGCCTCGCTGATACAGCCCCACTTCTTGCGATCCTTCTTGGTCGGGGGTCCGTAGTGGAGGAGGCGTCCGTAGCCGATCGTCGCATGTCCCGCGGGATCCGCGTAGACGCAGGAGGAAAAGCCCTCGAAAGAGGCGACGAAGCTTGTCGTATAGGAGCTGACAGCCCGGGCCTGGGCGGGAATCAAGAGCAGGGAGGCAGCGACGAGCAGCGTTGTGAGAGCGCGGCGCATGTTAAGAAAGGCTAACAAAGTGACCCGACGCGATCGGGACGGCATCCCCGACGAAAGAAATGTCGCGACTCCGGCCCGCGTCCGGGTGCCGCTTCGAACAGGTCCGGTACCGGGCTTCAGAGTGGCTGCGACCAGCCGGGATGAGAGCCTCAGCGCGACTCGAGGTCGGCTTCGGCGTCAACCTTGATCGGGTCGCCGTGCTCGTCGATCGGCGGCTCGAACGGAACCGGCATCTCTTCGGCGCTCGCAGCCCGCCGCGCCTTGTTCAACTCGAACACGATCGGTACGACGGAGACGAACACGACGCCGATGAGGATCAGCTCGATGTTGTTCTTCACGAACTCGACCTGGCCGAGGAAGTAGCCCAGGGTCGTTACCCCGACGCCCCAGAGAATGCCGCCGACGATGTCGAAAGTGAGGAAGGTCCTGTAGTTCATGTGGGAGGTACCGGCCATCACCGGTACGAACGCCCGCACGATCGGTACGAAACGCGCCAGGACTATCGCTTTGGAGCCGTGTTTCTCGAAGAAGGCTGCGGTCTGGTCGACGAACTCGCGCTTGAAGAACCTGCTGTCGGGCCGGTTGAAGAGCGCCGGACCGAAGTGGCGGCCGATCCAGTAGCCGGTCTGGTCGCCGGCTATCGCCGCGATCGGGATCGTCACGAGCAGGATCCAGATGTCCGGCAGGACACCACCGGCTGAAAGCAGGCCGGCGGTGAAGAGCAGGGAGTCCCCGGGCAGGAAGAAGCCGACCATCATTCCCGATTCCATGAAGACGATCACCAGCAGGCCGATCATGCCGAAGGTGCGGATCAGCTGGTCGGGGTCCAGCCAGCTCGGACCGAGGGCCAGCGGTATCGCGGAAAGGGTCTGGTGCAGGAAATCCATTCGATGATCGTACGGATGACCTCAGATCGCCGTCGGACCGAGGGCCAGGCGGCATGTCGCGGGCGTTCCGCCGGGTCAGCTCGCCTGCATCATCCGCCGGTTCCGGGTAGGATCGAAAAAGAAGTCGATCGTGCCCCGAAGGCGGGGCCAGGGAATCCGGTCAGAAGCCGGAACTGGCGCGCAGCGGTAGGGACGAATTGCGGAGACACAGACGCCACTGGACCGAGGTCCGGGAAGGCTGTTTCCGAGCAACAACGTCCGAGTCCGAAGACCTGTCGACTTTGCGCCTTACGGCGTACCGACAAAAGCGGCTCCGCGCAAGGGCCGCACGGAAACGAAAGAAACTCACATGAATGGAAAACCGGTCGCAAGGCTGATCCTTGGATTCGCCCTGCTCGCCATCCTGGTCCTTCCGGTAGTCCCGACGGCGTCGGCCAAGGTGCCGGTTCACGTAAGGGCGGTCACGTGGGACGGCAGGATCCTGCTCGACCGGACCGTCAGGGCCGGGACGGCCACGGTGCGGACCAGCGGCAAGGCAACCTGTCTCGGCGGTTCCCCCGGCAGCGGATCGAAGAGAGTACCCGGGGCCACGGCCCTGGGGGCGCTTCAGCAGGCCCAGGCCGTGCGAAAGCCACATCGCCCGCTCCTGATCAGCAACGCCTTCGATTTCGGGCTCGGTGTCTGTGGTGTCGGTGACGCGGTGGCAGAGGGCGAGCAGTGGTGGGAGCTGACCCACAACCACCAGCCCTCGACGCTCGGTGGAGAAGGGACCCGGCTCAGGAAGAACGACAGCGTGCTCTGGTATCTGGCGAAGTCCTACAACCTGCCCAGCCCGGACGAGCTCTACCTCGAGGCACCGGGGAAGGTACGTAAGAAGAAGTCGTTCAAGGTCCGCGTCCTGGCCTTCGACGACCAGGGCAGATCCCGGCCGGTCGCGGGTGCGAAGCTCTCCGTAGCCGGAACGGGCAGGACCGATTCCCGCGGTTACGCAAGAGTCAGCATCGGGAAGAAGGCCAGATTCGTCGCGAGGGCCGATGGGCTGATCGTCTCGAATCGTGTCGTAGTAAGGATCCGGCGGTAAGACGACCTCTGACAGGCCGGGTTGCACGACCGGGGGGGACAGTCGCCCCGGTCGTCGCCCTGCTTCTCGTGCTGGCGCTTTCGGGTTGCGGGGTCGGCTTCGGAGCCGGCGAACAGGAGGGGAGCGCCGGCCTGACGGTCAGTCGTGACTACGGGGCAGAGGTACTGGTGGACCAGCCGGTCGGTCCGCTCGGTGAATCCAGCACCGTCATGCGCCTGCTCGACGACCAGGCCGATATAGAGACGCAGTACGGCGGCGGCTTCGTCGACTCGATCGACGGTGTGACCTCCCGCTCGGGAACACGGAGCCTCGACTGGTTCTACTTCGTCAACGGGATAGCCGCCGAACGGGGTGCGGCCGAGTTCGTGGCACAGCCGGGGGACCGCATCTGGTGGGATTTCCGGGACTGGGACGATGCGATGAACGTAAACGCGGTGGTCGGGTCATTCCCTGCCCCTCTCAGGGGCGGATACGACCGGCAGGTCTGGCCGGTTTCCCTCGTCTGCCTGGACACGGCCCCCGCCTGCAGGGCGGCCGAGGCCAATCTGGAAGAGGCCGGCGTCGAGATCGCGGCCGGCGACCCCGGTTCGGACTCGTTGCGCGTGCTGGTCGGAACCTGGAATCTTGTGAAGCGGGTCCCGGATGCCGGTCGACTGGATTCAGGGCCTGCTTCGAGCGGGGTATTCGCCCGTTTCGTGGAAGGCGTTGACGGGCAGCGACTGGTGGGGCTGGATCGGGAGGCGCAGCCGACGGTCGATTTCGGTCTGGACGCCGGCCTGGTGGCGGCGATGCGGTGGGGAAGCAACCCGCCGGTCTGGCTGGTGACCGGGTCCGGCCGGGCTGGTGTCGAAGCCGCAGCCGGGGCGCTCACCCCGGATGATCTCCGGGGCAGGTATGCAGCAGCGGTTTCGCCCGGAGGGGCCTTCTCCCTGCCGGTCCGGTCCGGGTCTTACGATGGCGCCGCGACCGCTGTTGCTGCGAGCGCCGGGGGGAAGGGATGAGGCACCGGAAATGAAGAGTCTCTCGCCGCTCGCGTATGTGCCACGAAAGGGTCCACTGCAGAGCGCCGGGCTGGGTCCGGTAGCGCTCTATCTCGGTGCGTACCTGGTGATCTGCTTTCTCTCGAGCGACCCTCTGGTCCTGATCGCGGCAACCGTCGGGGCCGCCCTTGCCGGCTTCGGGGCCCATGCCGGGCGGGCGGTCGGGTTCTCCCTGCGTCTCGGCGCCTTCCTGGCGATCTCGATGATCGTGGTCAACGGGCTGGTGACCAGCCGCGGGGAGACCGTGCTCATGCGGCTCGGCGAGTGGCCGGTCCTCGGCCGGGTGGACGTCACTGCCGAGGCCCTGGCTGCGGGTACCGTAATCGGACTCCGGGCGATGGGCACGATGGTCGTCATCGGGGTCTGGTCGGCGTGCGTCGATCCGGACCGGTTGCTGAAGGCGATGCACCGCAGCGCGAGGCGCTCCGCCCTCACCGCGACCTTGATCTCCCGCCTGGTTCCGCTGGCAGCGGGAGATCAGGCCCGCCTGAGCCGGGCAGCCGGGCTCAGAGGGCCGGGGGCCGAACCGGTCGGCAAGATCGCGCTGGCGCATCGCCTGCTGGCCGGATCGCTCGACCGGGCAGTTGACGTGGCGGCGACGCTCGAACTCCGCGGTTACGGTCAGGCCGTCCCCGTGGGGGCTTCCCGGCCGGCCCGATCGCGTTTCGACCGCCGTTTCCGGATCGTCGGATCGATCCTGATGGCCAGCGCAGTCGGATCGATCGTCTTCGGACTCCCGGGGCTTGCCACCTATCCTGGCTTCGAGTATTCGCCGGGTCCGGTCTCGGTCGCACTCGCCGGGCTCTTCGCGATCGGCGGACTGGCCACCTGGCAGCGGGGGAGGGGAGCCGGTGGCCGACGCAACTGAGAGCAGACCCCGTCAGCCTGCACTTTCGATCGAGGCGATGGGCTATCGCTACGCCGGCGCGCCCATCCGCTCGCTGGACGATGTCTCGCTCACGGTCGAGCCGGGGGAGTTCGTGCTGCTCGCCGGACGTTCAGGTTCCGGCAAGACCTCGCTGCTGAGGGCCGCATGCGGGCTGGTTCCGCATTTCCACGGAGGAGAACTCGAAGGCCGGGCCAGCGTCGCCGGTCGCGATACACGTGACTTCGGCCCGGGCGAGCTCGCAGACGTCGTCGGCTACGTCGCCCAGGACCCTGAAACACAGGTGATCTCGACTACGGTCGCGGGCGAGCTCGACCTGCCGCTTCGCTTTCGGGGCGACCCACCGGCCTCTCGCGCACGGGCGATCGAGGAAGTCGCGCTGGCGCTGAACATCGCTCATCTGCTGCCGCGAGCGGTCGCCACGCTTTCGGGCGGGGAATTGCAGCGGGTTGCCCTTGCGGTGGCATTGGTCACGCGCCCTCCGTTGATCCTGCTTGACGAGCCGACCTCACAGCTCGACCCGGTAGCCGGGGATGAGTTGATCTGGTTGCTCAGGCGCCTCAACGAGGAGTGGGGAGTAGCCGTCATCCTGGCCGAGCACCGGCTTGAACGGTGCCTGGCCGCGGCGGACAGGGTGGTCTCGATGGACGCCGGCCGGATCGCCTTCGACGGTTCCCCGCGGACCTTCCTCGAAAACGCGGTTCATTCGGATCCGGCACTCGCCACTCCCGCGGCACGGATGTTCTCGAAGGCCGGGATCGATCCGCTTCCGGTCGGTGTCCGTGACGCGCGAGCGACCCTCAGGGTGCGTGGAATCGACGCTGATCCCACCGAAGAGGCGGAGCCTCCGTCCGAAGGGGCGCCTCGCCCGGGGCAGGGTGCGGGCGGCCGAGGCCCGGGCGATCGGACCCGGAGTCGCGCCTCCCGGTTTCGCCTCGGCCTGAACCGGAGCCGGCGGTACGGCCGGGCGCTGACGAGCAAGGGACTCTGGATCGAGCTCGATCCCGGTGACGGTCCCCTGGATGTGATTCGCGGCCTCGACCTTGACATCGATCCCGGCGAGCGGGTCGCCCTGATGGGGAGAAACGGTGCCGGAAAGTCGACCTTGCTGTCTGCCGCTGCGGGACTGCTCGAGCCGGTCAAGGGGCGGATCGAGTCCCCCGGCGGGGTCGCCCTGCTGACCCAGGATCCCGGCGACTTCCTCGTGCGCGAGAGCATCGGCGATGAGCTCTCGGGGCCGGCCGGCGAAGCGGCTCTCGAAGCCGTCGGGCTGGACCTTCCCGCCGAATCCGACCCGCGGGACCTCTCCGGGGGAGAGCGGCAGCGGCTGGCCCTGGCAATCTCGCTCGCCGGCCGCATGGACGGACAGCAGTTGCCCGGCCTGATCGCCCTCGACGAGCCGACCCGCGGCATGGACCGCGGCCTCAAGGACGGCCTCTCTGCTCTGGCGGCGACGCTGGCGGAGCGGGGTGCGGCGGTGCTGATAGCCACCCATGACGTCGAGTTCGCGGTTTCCTTCGCCGAACGGGTCGTCCTGCTCGGCGACGGTGAACTGATCGCCGATGCCGATGCCGGGTCGGTCCTTTCGGGAGGCTGGTATTTCGCTTCCGAGGTCAACCGGGTGCTCGATATCCCGGGAGTCACCGGCGTCGGACAGGGCGCGGACCGGCTGCTCGCCCGGATCGCCCGGAGGCCGGTCTCTTGAGCTGGCAGGTCGGCACTCTGGCACTGGTGCTGCTGGCGGTCGGAGCCGGGATGCTGTGGTACGAAAGATCGCGGCCACCGTCGCAAATCGTCGCCCTGGTCGCGGTTCTGGCGGCTCTGGCGGTGGCCGGACGCATCGCCCTGGCTCCCATTCCGAACGTCGTGGCAACCACGGACATCGTGCTCTTCGCCGGATACGCGCTCGGCCCCGCACCCGGTTTCGCGGTTGGCGCCCTCGGCGGACTCGTCTCCAACTTCTGGCTCGGCCAGGGGGTCTGGACGCCGTGGCAGATGGTCGGCTGGGGGCTGACCGGGGTCGCCGGCGGGGCACTGTTCCACGTGACCCGCGGTAGCGCCGGCAGATTCAAGCTCGCCGTTGCCTGTGGTGCCGCCGGACTGATCTTCGGGCTGTGGATGAACTTTCAGACGATGGTCAGTTTCGGGGGGGAGATATCGCTCGACCGGTACGTTGCACTTGAGGTAAGAGCAATTCCATTCGATCTGGCACACATAACCGGCAACGTGATCTTCGCCCTGGCGGCCGGCCCGGCCATGGTGGCTGCGCTGACCCGGTTTCGCCAACGCTTCGAGTGGCGGCAGGTCGGCTCACTCGCCGGTGTCCTTCTGGTGATCGCAGGACTGGGGACGATCCTGCTCTCACCGCCCGCCCATGCCGGTCTCAGCCAGGAGTCCAGGGACGCGCGATCCTGGCTCGGGGCCCAGCAGAACAGCGACGGTGGTTTCGGAACCGAACCCGAGAGCGACTCGTCGCTCAGCGTCACCGCGCGGGCGATGCTCGGGCTGGCCGCCGCCAATCTGAACCCACTCGACGTGCGCAGCGGGGATCGCTCGCCGCTTGCCTACCTCAAGTCCCGGAGCGGGGACTTGACCGACGCGAACGACATCGCCCTGGTGGTCCTCGCCTTGAAGACAGTCGGCGAAAACCCTCGCGATTTCAGGGGCAGGAACCTCATCGAGGCCCTCAACAACCGCCGAGGTCCGAAGAACTCCTTCGGAAACCGTGTGAACGTGGCGGCCTTCGCTGCCCTCGCTTTCCGTTCCGCCGGTGCGAGCGAACCCGCTTCGGCGGTCGCCGGCTGGCTGCGCTCGGCCCAGGACACCGACGGTGACGGCGGCTGGGGGATTTCTCCAGACGGTCGCAGCGACCCTGACTCCACTGGCACCGTCCTCCAGGTGATCAGCAGCCAGAAATCCGTCTCGAAGGCGATGGATTACCTGAAGTCGGCCCAGAAGTCGAGCGGCGGCTTCGCTTCCGGTTCGATCGTCAACTCTCAGTCGACCGGCCTGGTCCTTCAGGGCCTGGCGGCGCTCGGCAAGTCACACGCGACGTTGCGCAGGGACGGCAAGACCGGCCTCGACTTTCTCGAAGCCCGCCAGCAGGATGACGGCAGCATCTGGTACTCGAAGGACTCGGCCCAGACCGGGGTCTGGGTCACCTCAGACGCCCTCATCGGCCTTTCCGGGAAGGCCCTGCCGCTCAACGAACCGGCGCGGCAGCCGAAGCCCGAGCCGGACTCCGGATCGGGTACGGGTACAGGGGGCAGCGACACCGGCTCGACCGGAGGCTACGTACCGGACCTGTCAAGCCCCGCACCCGCAACCGGCAGCGGCAGCCCCGGTGCTTCGGGGACGAACGGCTCGAACTCTTCGCCCGACACCCCGGTCACAAGCGATGATCCGGGCGGGTCGACCGACGGATCCAGCGCCACCGGCGGCAGTCAGCCTTCGACTCCGGTGCCCGAGTTGGCACCCGTAATCCCGGTTCCGCCGACTGCGGCCCTGCTGGCCGCCTCCGAGGCGGGACCCGAGCCTTCGCCGGTCGTGGCGACACTGATCTTCCTGCTCGTTTCCGGCGGACTCGCCGGCGGTACGATCTTCCTGGTTCGACGGTTCGCATGGTGATCTTCTGCTGAGCCGCAGCGAAGCGCTGGAGTCCGTATCGGGCGGGAAGTTCGAGGTCGTAGTGATCGGCGGCGGGATCACCGGTGCCGGGGTCGCACTCGATGCCGCCTCGCGCGGCTACTCGGTGGCCCTGCTCGAGGCGAGCGACTACGCCGCGGGAACCTCGTCCCGCTCCTCGAAGATGGTCCACGGCGGGCTGCGCTACCTGGAGAACTTCGACGTCGGTCTGGTGAGAGAGGCTCTGCTCGAACGCCAGCTGATGGTCGAACTCGCCCCGAACCTCGTCTATCCGACACCGTTCCTGGTACCGACGATCGGCACAGACCACCGCGACCGGAAGATCGGCATCGGTCTGAACGCCTACGACGTGCTCGCCGGGGTTGCCACCGGCCGGGGCGACCGGCCCCGACGCGAGCCGAGACGGCAGGGCCGTCCGGCTGAGGCCGAGGGGAGCTGGTCGCCGGACCGCCATCGCACGATCGGCCCGGACGAGATGGTCGAGCTCGTCCCGATGCTGGCCGGACGGGAGCCCGAATCGGCATACCTCTTCTACGACTGTCAGACCGACGACGTCAGGCTGGTTCTGACCGTGCTCGGCGAGGCGGAGCGTTTCGGGACGGTCTGCCTCAACGGGGCCCGGGTCACCTCCGTCACCGAAAAGAACGGACGGGCTTCCGGCGTCGAGTTCACCGATGTCGAATCGGGTACGACCGTTCTGGTCGAGGCCGACAACGTGGTCAACGCCACCGGGGTCTGGGCCGACCGGATCCGACCTGGTGAGATCCAGCGCGAAGAAGACGTGCCCAAGATCAAGCCGAGCCGCGGAACGCATCTGTTGCTCTCGACCGACGATCTCGATATGGGGAGTGCGGCCTGCGTCGTGCCGGCCGGCGAAGGTCGCAGCATCTTTGCCCTGCCGTGGTACGGGCGCACTCTCGTCGGCACCACCGATGTGGATCACGACGGCGGCATCGACGAGGTGTCCCCGACGGGTGAGGATCTGGGTTACCTGCTCGGAGCGGTCAACGAGTTCGCCGGCACATCGCTGACCGACTCGGACATCGTCGGCGCCTTCGCCGGCGTCCGGCCGCTGATCAGCACCGGCGACCCTCGCAAATCGGTTGATATCTCGCGACGAGCCGAACTGTACGAAACGTCGTCCCGGATGTTGACGATAACCGGCGGCAAGCTGACCACCTGGCGCCGCATGGCGAAGCAGACCGTCGACCGCATCGTCGAGCGGTCCGGGCGAAGCGCGAGGTGCCAGACGGCGGAGATCCCGCTCGGCATGGAGATCGACCCGGCAGAGCTGAAGGCTCCGGACGGGGTCGGCGAAGCCACGCTGCGCCAGCTCGCCTTCCGCTACGGGCACACTGCGCGCAAGGTGATCGCTCTGGCCGAACAGGACCCCGATCTCGCCAGGCCGATCGTCGCCGGGATGCCGGACCTGATGGCCGAGGTCGTTTTCGCGGTCGACAATGAACAGGCGAGGTCGGTCGCCGACGTACTGCTGCGCCGGACCCGGCTCGGCATCACTGCGGCCTCCAGTCTGGACTCGGCCGAAGCGGTCGCCGGAGTCGCGGCACTGATGGGTGGGAAGCTGGGCTGGACGCAGGCCGACCTGCGCCGCCAGCGCGACCTCTGGGTGGATGTTGTCGCGGCCGAGGGACTCAACCCCGCCGGCTCCACGCCCCGCTGAAGCCGGCCTCTTCACTAACCTGACCAGAAGAGATTTTTTCTACCACTTACTCAAACCGGAGCCGAATCCGCAGGTGAGCCTGGATGCTGCGCATCCCCGCCGGCGACGAAGGCCCGCAAAGCAAGGAGCACCACATGACTGACTTCGAATCCAGGAGCCTGGCCGAGCTTCACAAACTGGCGGCCGAGAATGACATCAAAGGCTTCCGCCTGATGCGCAAGGAAGAACTTGCCGAAAAGCTGGAG
>JAUQWL010000208.1 GCA_030835185.1 Solirubrobacterales bacterium
GGAGCCGCCGTTGCCGGTGGGCGAGCGCTGGTCGTCGAGGGCGCAGCGAGCGAAGGCGAGGCTTTCGAGCAGGTCGAAATCGACGGAGCCATCGTCGTGGATCCGGTGCGCGACGATCATCTGCTCGAGAAGCTTGCCGCACGGAAGATCCCGGTTGTCACGACGGGAAGGCAGGTCGATGGGACGGCTGTCACCACGCCTCAATTCTGGGTCGACAACGATCACCAGACCGCGACCGAGGCGATCCTGAACCACCTCAAACAGTCTGGTGCCGAGCGGATCGGGTTGGTCACCAGCCCTCCGGTCAATTCGTACACTCGCGACGCGGCGGCGGCCTATCGAGGCTGGTGCAGGGCCAACGGCCAGGAGGCCCTGATCGAAGCCGCCGGAGGTCCGCTCAACGAGGGGGCCGGCTACCGTGCCGCAGGAGAGCTGCTGGACTCCGAAAACCGACCCGACGCGATCTACGCCACACTCGACCAACTCGCCCTGGGGGCCCTGCTGGCCGCCCGGGAGAGAGACTTCAGGGTCCCGGAGGACGTGATGGTTGCCGGTTGTACGGACTCCCGGGCAAGTGCCTGGGCCAACCCGCCTCTCACAGCCGTACTGCTCAACCCCGAGGAGATCGGGCGCGCCGCAGTGCGCGTTCTGATCGATCTGATCGAGGGCCGGGAACCGCAGTTCAACCCGGTCATCATCCCCACAGGTATCCGCGCCCGCGAATCGACAGCCCGGGCCGTCCGGGTTGATCAGGAAGCCGGGTGAGTCGCGATCGGGGCCTGCGCACTGCTTTGGGGCCTGCGCACTGCTCTGTGAGGTGCGTTTCAGGTGCTGACGCGCTCGGAACCGGCGTAGACGTTCACGCTGCCATTGCCGGCAAAACCGCAGAGTGTCATTCCGCGGTCGGCGGCGAGCTCGATCGCCAGTGAGCTCGGCGCGCCGACGCCGACCAGGATCGGCGCCCCGGCGATGGCGGCCTTCTGGACCAGCTCGAAGGAGAGACGACCGGTCACGCAGAGGATCCGGTCACGCAGAGGGAGGAGTCCGTCGAGCAGGGCCCGGCCGACCACCTTGTCCATTGCATTGTGTCGGCCGACGTCCTCGCGGACCAGCCGCGTCTCGCCCCCGGCGGTGAAGAGCGCCGTGGCGTGGAGGCCACCGGTGCGATCGAAGGCGGGCTGCACGATCCGCCCGGGGAGCGCGGCGAGCAGATCCCCGGCGACACACGGTCCGGGACTCACCGGTGGCGCGTGGAGTTCAACCTCTTCCAGGGCACCTTTTCCGCAAACCCCGCAGGATGATGTCGTATAGAAGCTGCGCGCTCCGGGATCCCTCAACAGCGGACCCGTGACCTCGATTGCGTTCGAAGCGAGGTCTGCCGTGGGCCCGGCGAAGCGCGGCGAGTCGATCAGGCCCTCCCCGAACAGAAAGCCGAGAGCGAGTTCTTCATCGTGACCGGGTGTCCGCATCGTCACAGCCAACGGGCTCGAATCGACGCGGATCTCGAGCGGTTCCTCGATCGCCCCAGCATCGACGACCCCGTCCCCGCGCTTGACCGGAGTTGTCATCCGGGCCGTGCTCCCGACCCGGGCGGATGCCGGGGCCGGATCGCCGACCGGATCTTCTGTGCTGCCGCGCATCGGAGGATGACTTTAGCGGCGGATATCCTCGAAGAGTGAACGGGCGCCCCCACAGGTACGACGGCTCCGACGACGAACCGCAGATCGGTTCGCCGAAGGGCGAATCCGCGGGAGTCGCCGGCGTCATATCCTCGTTGAAGTTCGCCGGGCGGGCCGGTCTTTCGCGGACTCTGCCCGGGCTCTTCAGGGTCAACCAGCCCGACGGCTTCGACTGTCCCGGCTGTGCCTGGCCGGAGCCCGACAGGACTCATCACGCCGAATTCTGTGAAAACGGTGCCAAGGCGGTTGCCGAAGAAACCACCAGGGGCCGGGTCACGGAAGAGTTCTTTGCCCGCTATCCGGTTGACGAGCTGGCCGGGAAGTCAGGTCACTGGCTCGGCCGGCAGGGTCGTCTGACCGAGCCGATGCACCTCGCCGAAGGCGACAGCCACTACCGGCCGATCAACTGGGATGAAGCCTTCGACCTGGTCGCGTCCCGTCTGAACGAACTCGAGAGTCCGGACGAGGCGGTCTTTTACACCTCCGGCAGGACCAGCAACGAAGCGGCCTTTGTCTACCAGCTCTTCGCCCGCGTTTTCGGCACCAACAACCTTCCGGACTGCTCGAACATGTGCCACGAGTCGAGCGGCTGCGCCCTGACCGAGACGATCGGCACCGGCAAGGGCAGCGTCTCGCTCGAGGACGTAGAGAACGCCGACCTGCTGCTTGTCGTCGGCCAGAACCCCGGCACCAACCACCCGCGCATGCTGAGCGCACTGGAAGAGGCGAAGCGGAACGGCGCCTTCATCATCACGATCAACCCGCTGCCCGAAGCCGGCATGAAGCGTTTCAGGAACCCGCAACGGATTTCCGGCGTCCTGGGTCGCGGCACCGAACTGACCGACCTCTTCCTGCAGGTCCGGATCAACGGCGATCTCGCCCTGTTCCAGGCGATCAACAAGCTGATCCTGGACAGGGCCGAAGCAGGATCGGGCGATTCGCCCCCCGCGGATTCGACCGCCCGCCACCACACCGGGTTCATCGACACCGGGTTCATCGAGAGCAGTACGGACGGTTTCGATGAGCTTCGGACCCACCTGGCCGACCTCGACTGGGACGACGTCCTTACCGCCACGGGCCTGCCGCGGCAGCAGATCGAGCGGGCAGCGGAGCTGATCATGAACGCCGACTCGGTGATCGCCTGCTGGGCGATGGGCCTGACCCAGCACAGGAACTCGGTCGCCACCATCCGCGAGATCGTCAACTGCCTGATGATCGGCGGGCACATCGGCCGCCCCGGCGCCGGCGTCTGCCCGGTGCGCGGCCACAGCAACGTCCAGGGAGACCGCACGATGGGCATCCATGAAAAGCCGGGACCGGCGCTGCTCGACGCGCTGGCGGGCGAGTTCGGATTCGACCCGCCCCGCGAACCCGGTCTGGACGTGGTCGACTCGATCGCAGCGATGGACGAGGGGCGGGTGAAGGTCTTCTTTGCCATGGGTGGCAACTTCGCCTCGGCCACGCCAGACACCGGGATGACCGAGAGTGCGCTGCGGAAGTCCAACCTCACCGTTCAGGTCTCGACCAAGCTGAACCGCTCGCATCTGGTGACCGGGCGCGAGGCGCTGATCCTGCCGACCCTCGGCCGCAGCGAGCGCGACCTGACCGGCGGCACGGAACAGATGGTCACGGTCGAAGACTCGATGAGCTGTGTCCACGGATCCCGCGGCAGGCTGAAGCCGGCCTCGGACTCGCTGAAGAGTGAAGTCGCGATCGTCTGCGAGATGGCGGAGCGGGTCCTGTCGACCAAGGCGCAGGGAAGGACCCCGGGCGGACCGGAAAGCGGCCGGACCGTGGACGGCGTCCGGCAGGGGCCGGAAATCCCCTGGGACGGGTTCGCCGGTGACTACGACCTGATCCGCGAGAGGATCGAGCGGGTGATCCCCGGTTTCGACGATTTCAACCGTCGCTCGCGCGAGCCTGGCGGCTTCGTTCTGCCCCACGCCCCGCGCGACAGCCGCACCTTCGACACTGAAAACGGCCGGGCCCACTTCACGGTCAACAAACTCGATGTGCTGCGCATCCCTGACGGGCGGCTGCTTCTCCAGACAATGCGATCGCACGATCAGTACAACACGACGATCTACGGCCTCAACGACCGCTATCGCGGGATCAAGAGCGGCCGCCGCGTGCTGCTGGTCCACCCGGAAGACCTCGACGAACTCGGCTTCCGCGCCGGCGACACAGTCGACCTGGTCAGCGAGTGGACCGACGGCAGCGTTCGCATGGCCGAGCGGTTCCGCCTGGTCGATTACCCGACCGCCCGCGGCTGCGCCGCCGCCTACTACCCGGAAACCAACAGCCTGGTGCCACTCGACTCGGTCGCCGAAGAGAGCAATACCCCGGCCTCGAAGTCCGTGGTCATCCGGCTGGAGCCCCATTCCTCCGCTGTTCCTCCCCGGAAGACAGAGGCGGCCAAGACGGGAACCGGGTCCGCTCGGACCGGCAGCCAGGACTCCGGGAATGCCACTGCCCGAACGTTGCCGGGGTAGTCGGCGAGCCAACGCCGGCCAAGTCCTTCGGAGACGCCGCCTTCAAGCACCGGCTGGAGTCTCGGCTATGTCCGCTCAGGCCGGCCGAAGCCGAGGGAGTCGCTCAGCGCACTGCATTGCCCGGCGATGTCGCCGCTCAGCCAGACGTCGGCCTCCGGACCCCAGGACGTCTCTTCGTCGTTGATGATTGCCAGACGGGCACCGGGCGACCGCTCCGCAGGGAATCCGGCCACCGGATACACGACCATCGAGGATCCGATCACGAGCAGCAGGTCGCATTCGCCGATCGCAGTCAGACTCGCATCGACCGTCTCCGCCGGAAGCATCTCTTCGAAAAGGACTACGCCGGGTTTGAGGATCTCGCCGCAGACGCATCGTGGCAGTCCTTCGACGGTCAGATCCTCGAGTCGTGCCCGGAGAAAACGCTCGCCACAACCGAGGCAGACGAGATCACGGACCGAGCCGTGCACCTCATGAACGAGGACCTCTTCCACCCCGGCCGCCTGGTGCAACCCATCGATGTTCTGGGTGACGACCGCGCCCAGCTTGCCGAGTTCGCCGAGGTGGGCCAGGAAGAGATGTCCGGCGTTGGGGCGGTAGCTGTCGGCGAGGTCGAGACGGGTCCGGTAAAAGCGCCAGAAGCGCTCCGGGTCCCGCCTGAAGACACTCAGCGTTGCCACCTCCATCGGGTCCTCCTTCTCCCATATGCCGCCGGGTGAGCGGAAATCGGGGATGCCCGAAGCGGTTGAGATCCCCGCCCCTGTGAGCGCGACGATCCTCTCGGAAGAGTCGATCAGTCCGAGCAGTTCTTCAGCTTCACCGGTCACCACCGGGATTAGATCAGGAATGTGACCCCGTACGGGTAGGCTCCGCCGGTGAGCGCAACCGTCGCATGGATTTCGACCTCCCCGATCAAGGGGATGCGGATGCAGGACCGGTCCGAGATCGAGTTGACCCGCCAGGGCGCGGTTGACGACCGGCGGTTCTTCCTGGTCGGGGATGACAACTCGATGGTCAGCGTGGTCCGGATCGGGCCTCTGCTGGAGATCGTTCCCGAGTACCGGCGCGAAACGGCCGGCGGAACCATCACGCTGAGCTTCCCCGATGGCTCCCTGGTCGAGGCTCCCGTTGAATTCGGGGATCCGATCGACGTTTCGTTCGCCGGGCTCGCCCTTCGGGTCAAACCGGTGACCGGACCCTTTTCCGAGGCGATCTCCGATCATTGTGGGGTCGGCCTGCGCCTCGTGGAAAGGCCCGACCACAGGCCGGGAGTCGACCGCGGTTCGATCGCCGGAGCGAGCCTGCTCGGTGTGGGATCCCTGCGGCGCCTGGAGGACGCAGCCGCCGATGCCGGACAGCCGGGCGAAATCGACTGCCGGCGCTTCCGCATGACCTTCGGCGTTGATGGAATCGGGCCGCACGAGGAAGACGACTGGATCGGCCGTGAGGTTGAAATCGGCGGAGCCCGCATCAGAGTCCGG
>JAUQWL010000209.1 GCA_030835185.1 Solirubrobacterales bacterium
AGAGCCAGGCGGCCGGCTTCGCAGACCCCCCCACGGACTTCGGCCCTTTTTGCCTACGACGCCACCAATGCGGGGCTGAGAGGAGCGAGGCAGGCTGCCACACCAGACGGAGTGGCGCCGCCCGCTGCGCTCTCGCACAGCTGGCGCGTCTGAGCGGCGCATTGGAGGCTCTCCGCGCCAGCGCGTGTTCCCCGCCAGACCCTCCCGATGTCTCAAGTTGACTTGGGTGCCTCGGCGGCTATTGTATGGGTGTTTGCGTAACGTCCGACAGCCTTGCCTTGGAACTTCTCGTCCAGGGTCCAGAGTTCGGCCTGTAACAGCTCGGCCAGCACCAGGAAGTGGCAGTCGTAAGCAGTTGGCAACAAGAGCTCCTCGGCAGCATCGTAAGCTTGGCGGTGAAGGTCGGTGGGGCGAACCAGGTTGATCGGGAGTGCGAAGAGTAGGTCGAGGGCCATTCGGGCCTCGTCCTGCTTCAAAAGGTCGCGATGTACTTTGTTGCGCAATGAGGCTGGGACCTCGTAGGCGAGCAGCGTAGGCGCCAGAATCTCCGTCCCTGCCGACACCCATTGGGACCATTTCATGCGAGCCTTAAGGGACCTCGCCTCCGCCAGCGCCAGGGGCAAAACGAACGAAGTATCAACCACCACCTTCAAGGTCGACCAACCTCCCTTCACGGAGCGCTCGCAGCTCTGCAGCCACGTCCGAGCTCTGCTGACGAGACCGCAACGCGTCGAGTTGACCGAGCACCCATTCGTAGCGCCGCCTGTCTGGTACAAGCCCGGTGCCCCGCTCGAGTCTCTCCAACTCTTCCAGACTGATCAGAACAGCCTTGGGCTTACCGCGGGATTCAACCACCACTCTTTCATTGCCATAGGTCACCTGATTCAGGAGAGCCGACAAGTCTCGCTTGAGCCGTCCAACGCTTACGTTCATGCCCAATATCACCTCTTTGGCCATTTTACAACTCTGAAGCCGGGTTGATCAAGACCTGGTCAGCCAGGCGCCTTTTCGGTAGGTGCTCTCGAGAGATGCTCGAGTTCGTCCCGGGTCGGGCTCCTCATCGGATGGGCTGCTGGCTGCGCTTCAGGACGTGGCAGGGGTTGCGCAGGTGGTCCAGGAGCTGGACAGGGTCGGTGTAGGATCCCGCGCATCCGTACTCGAGCGAGCATACGAGGTGTACCCCGCGCTCGGAAGTGATATGCGCTCATTAATTTCGTGGTCGTGCAGCGGCGGCCTGGTGGAGCTCGAGCTGACGGCGCTGGCCTCGTGACCGGGGCCGCCCCGGACATCTGGATGCCGATGACGAGGCCGTGGCTTCCGAGCCGTTCCGTCTGCGTGCGGGAGCATCCAGACCAGACCTCTTGACGAAAGGGTAACAAACCCGTAGAATCTGACACTGGTCCGCCTTGCAAAGGGCGGACTGTATATCTCACAGCGGCCACCTCCCGTCCAGGTGCCTTCGGGCCAAGCGGGACTCCCCAGCGGGGAGAGGTCGCGAGGGTATCAGACAACCTGGAAACGTAAGGAGAATCTCATGGCTTTGATCAGCATGAAGCAGCTCCTGGAGGCCGGCGTGCACTTCGGCCACCAGACCCGCCGCTGGAACCCCAAGATGTCGCGCTACATCTTCACCGAGCGAAACGGCATCTACATCATCGACCTGCAAAAGACCGTCATCAAGATGAAGGAGGCCTACAACTTCGTCAAGGCCGTGGCGCGTGGCTGCTTCGACTACGAAGAGTTCCGCATGACCGAGACGCCCGTAGGCGAGCCCCGCCCCATCCTGTTCGTGGGCACCAAGAAGCAGGCCATGGACACCGTCAAGGAAGATGCCCAGCGCTGCGGCGAGTATTTCGTGACCCAGCGCTGGCTGGGCGGCATGCTCACCAACTACAAGACCATCCAGAAGCGCGTGCAGCGCCTGAAGAACCTCGAGGAGATGAAGACCGTCGGCGTGTTCGACCGCCTTCCCAAGAAAGAGGTCAAGATGCTCGAGGACGAGCGTCGCAAGCTGGAGAAGTTCCTGGGTGGGATCAAGGACATGCCCGCTCTGCCCGGCGCCATCTACGTGGTGGACCCTCGCAAGGAGCACATCGCCGTGCCCGAAGCCCGCAAGCTGGGCATCCCGGTTGTGGCCATCGTGGATACCAACTGCGATCCGGACGAGATCGACTATCCCATTCCCGGCAACGACGACGCCATCCGCGCCGTGCGCCTGATCACCGGCAAGATCGCCGACGCCATCATCGAGGCCAAGGCCGAGATCGAGGCCGAGTTGGGCGCTGCCACGCTGCAGACTCCGGTCGAGGGCGAGATCGTTGCCGACGGCTCGGCAGTGCCCCCGGTCAGCGAGACCGTGGAGACCGAGCTGGTCACCTACACCACCGAGGAAGGCGAGACCGAAGAGGTTCGCCTGGGCGTCTGGCGCGCCGAAGACTGATACTGGGAGCTGAAGGAGAGAGACCATGGCTAGTACTGCAGAGAACGTTAAGGAGCTGCGCGCCCGCACCGGCGCCGGCATCATGGACTGCCGCGAGGCGCTCGATAAGAACGAGGGCAATCTCGACCAGGCGGCCGACTGGCTGCGCCAGAAAGGCATCGCAAAGGCCGAGAAGAAGGCCACTCGCGCCACTTCCGAGGGCCAGGTGGCCAGCTACATCCATCCCGGCGGCAAGCTGGGCGTACTGATCGAGGTCAACTGCGAGACCGACTTCGTGGCTAAGACCGAAGACTTCCAGAAGCTTTGCCTTGAGCTGGCCATGCAGGTGGCCGCCATGTCGCCTCTCTACGTCAAGCGCGAGGACGTGCCTCAGGACCTCATCGCCAAGGAGCAGGCCGGCTATCGTCAGGCCGTCCTGGAAGAAGGCAAGCCCGAGCACATGGCAGACAAGATCGCTACTGGCAAGGTGGAGAAGTACTTCGAGCAGCAGTGTCTGCTCGAGCAACCCTACATGCGCGATCAGTCCAAGAAGGTCATGGACCTCGTCAAGGAAACCATCGCCAAGACCGGCGAGAACATCCAGGTCAAGCGCTTCTCCCGCTTCGTCCTGGGCGAATAAAGCCTTCCTACCTCAACGAAAAGAGCCCGAAAGGGCTCTTTTTGTTTGAGGTGCAGTGCTCAAGGTCTTGCCGAATGCTCCGTGTCGTTTCGGCAAGTGATCCTCTACGCTGAGGGCCACGGGCTGGTAGGGTGGTGGTGGGACAAGGAGGCCCAGCGCGATGTCTTACCAGGATCGACGAACACTTCAGCAAGTGAAGCTCAAACTCGACAGGTGGCGAGTTCGGAACGGGGCTCCCACCCCGATACCGGGCGAGATCTGGGCCAAGGCGGTCCAACTGGCCCGCCAATACGGCGTTGGCCAAGTAGCCCGCGCTTTGCGTTTAGACCACGGAGCACTGAAGCGGCGGGTAGGCGCGCCCGAGTCGCCCCCCGCTTGCCAGCCGCCGACAGCAGCGCCGGCCACGTTCATCGAGTTGCTACCCGCAGCCTCACCAGGGGTTATAGATAGCTGCGTCATGGAGGTCAGGTCCTCTCGGGGAGATAGACTGCGAATGAAACTGCACGGCATCCCGGCATCCGCGCTGGCGACACTGACCCGGGAGATGTTGGCCTGACATGTTCCAGCTTACCCCGCAAACAAAGATCCTCGTCGCTGTGGAGCCGGTAGATGGGCGGAAGGGCATCGACGGATTGGCCGCCCTCTGCAGGCAGCGCCTGGCCGAGGACCCGTTCTCCGGCTGCGTCTTCATCTTCCGAACTCGAAGCGGCACCTCGATACGCCTACTGGCCTACGATGGGCAGGGTTTTTGGCTTGCACAGAAGCGCCTCTCCCAGGGGCGCTTCCTTCTCTGGCCGCAGAGTCAGGGTCAGAGCTGCACGTTGGAGCCTCACCAGGCCCACGTGCTGCTGGCAGCGGGTAACCCAGCGGTGACCGGAGCACCACTCTGGCGATCGGTGCGATCCAGGACGAAGCCATTCGATCCTCCTGCAGAGGCTTGTTCTGGACAGAAGCCCTCCGCGCCCCGGGTTCGATGAGCTTGAGCCGATATCGCAAAAAGTTGAAAATTTGTAGCCAGCGAAGCAAGGTACTCGGTCCTGCTCGCCGAACTCCTCCGTATGGCCTCGGGCAAGCAGCGCAAGAGAGCACGGAAAGTAACCGTCGACCTGGCGGAGCTCGAGGTCATTGTGGGCGCGACCCAGGAGAGAGCCTTGACCCCCGAGGAGCACCAGAAGCTCGAGGCGAGCCACCAACTGCTCGCGGACCTGCTGCTGCCCAACTTTCTCAACAACGAGAAGACCAGGTCGGTGCTGGGCGATGACGAGCCGGCTGACCCGGCCGGCGAGAAGCCCAAGCGCCCTGGTCACGGCAGGAGGAAGCGAGAGGACATCACCGCGGCCAAGACGGTTGAGGTGCACCATCCCGAGTTGAAGCCAGGCCAGCCCTGCCCGTGTGGTTGCGGATACAATCTTTACCGGCTCAAGAGAGCCAAGGTCTTCCGGCACTACGTTGGCCAAGTGCCCATCCAGTGTACCATCTACGAACTGGAGCAACTTCGCTCGAACGGCTGCGACAGCGTCTACTCGGCCCCGCTGCCGGATGGTGTCGGCCCGGAGTCATACGACGCCTCGGCCATCAGCATGATCGCCCTGAACAAGTATGCGATGGGGCTTCCATTCTACCGACAGGCCATTCTATTCGGTGGCCTTGGCACGCCCATCGCGGTGGCCACCCAGTATGAGCTTGTCGCGAGCGCCGCCGAGAAGCTACGCCCCGTCCACAACGAGTTGATCCGACTCGGAGCTCAGGGGAAGATTGGCTATTCAGACGACACCAGGGCGAAGATCCTGGACTTTGAGCGCGCGGAGGGCGATGCCCGCACGGGCCTCCATACCACTGGGGTCGTCTCGGTCCACAACGACTTCAAGATCGCCCTTCTGTTCACGGGCCGCAACCACGCTGGCGAGAATATGGGCGAGCTGCTCGAGCAGCGAGAGCCCGACTTGCCCGCGATGATTCGCATGAGCGACGCCCTGGCAGCCAACTTCTCTGACCTCGAGTCCGATGAGGACGTGATCGCCTGCTGCATGGCTCATGGCCGCCGTAACTTCGTGAAGATTGCCGAGGATTTCCCCGAACAGTGCCGCCACATCCTGACGGCAATCGGGACAATCTACCAGAATGATCGCCGTTCGCGAGAGCTGGAGCATACCGCTGAAGAGCGCCTAAAGTTCCACCAGAAGGAGAGCGAGTCCGTGATGGAAGGGCTCAAACGGTGGCTCGAAGCCCAGCTGTCCGAGAGGCGGGTGGAGCCCAACTCGAAGCTCGGAAAGGCAATGCAGTATCTGCTGAACCACTGGACGCCGCTGACCCTGTTTCTCCGCGTCCCGGATGCTCCATTGGGTAGAGTGGGGCACTGGCGCGGTTGCCTCACGGCCCCGTCTCCAGTGCCCCCTCGTCGAACCGTGCGTGCGGATTTCCCGCACACGGCTCTCATTCGGCCCGTCAGACTTTCGCGCTCGTCTGGCCGACGCTTCGTGCAAGCGGAATCAAGAAGAGGCCAAGGCCCTTATACAGGAACTCGTCCGGGTATTGGCGATACCCGGTGCCTCGCCGCTTGTGCTTCTTCATCAGCCACCTCCTCAATCGTCGCTCGGTGTATGCCCGGACGAGCCAGTAGGCGCGGAGAACGGGGCCTTGGTTGAAGTACCCGCACCAGCCTCGTAGCATGCGGTTGAGCTCCAGAACCCGCTCTTGCGGGCTGGTCAGGAGCCACCGCCGTGAGGTCTCATCGTGGATTTTCCGAAGGATTCTGGATACAGCCTTCTTCGAGGGGCGCGTGCCGATGTACGGCTTGCCTTGACGGTCGTAGCATCGACCAAAAGTGTATCCCAGAAAGTCGAAGGATGATTCTTCGACGTTCACGAGATGGGTCTTCTGCTCGTTGACCGTCAAACCGAGGCGTTCCATGAGTTTTCGGGTCGCCTCCATCGCCTCTACGCCCCGACCGGGCGCGCAGCAGATGACGAAGTCGTCCGCGTAGTTCACGACACACGCATTGAGTCGACGGTCGAGACCGAACTTCTGCCAGGCCAGAATGAAGCGACGGAAGTAGAGATTTGCAAGAAGCGGCGAAATTACACCGCCCTGGGGCGTTCCCCGCTTGCGATCCCTGGCTTCCGTCGTGCAATTGAACCCATGCTTGACCCGCTCCCTCACCGCAGCGCGCAGCCAGCCTTTGATGACAGAGAGAACTTGCCCATCAGCCACCCGTCTCGCTACGCACTTCATCAGCGGGCCGTGCGGAATGGTGTTGAAGTAGTCGGAGAGGTCTCCGTCTACCACCTCCCGCCGCCCGTACTGAGTAATGTGGAAGTACACGCGACGCACTGCCATCTTAGCATCCAGTCCAGGACGGAACCCATACTGCTGCGGAGTCAAATCCGCCTCAAAGATGGGACCGAGGACCATCAGCGCGGCCATCTGCACGACGCGGTCTCGAATTGTCGGTATGCCCAGTGGTCTTTGACCACCGTTTCCCTTAGGAATCCAGACTCGAAGGAGGGGTCCGGGGCGATACTTCTTCGCCGCCAGCTCCTCCCGAAGGTTTCCCAGCCAACAGGCCAGACCCTGGCGCTCGATCGCCGAGAAATCCTCGCTATCAGCACCTGCCGCTCCGCCGTTTGCACGGCATCGGCGGTAGGCTGCGTCGAGGACATCCATGCGATAGACCTTGTCCCAGAGCGAATAGAACCGAAAGCCGGGTTCAGACTTAGCTTTTGCCTGTAGCGTCCTCTGCAGCTTCTGAACATTTGTTGGAGTTGATAGGCTCACGCCAATCCCCGATTCTCGCCACTTTAGGCGCTTGCACCGAATCAGGGCCCCTTCCCTCCACCCGAATTACCGGGCTTCAACGGTACTACGGACCCATCCGCCACCCACACTGGCCGTCGGCCATCCTCGCGGCGCCGGCGTTGCTGCGTGCTGCCAGCACTAAGCACCAGCGTGGGCTTCCCCTGTTGCGTGTCGTTCCCGTCCCGCGCGTGCTGCCACCACTACCCCGGTGGTCCCGATGGGTGCAGATATCGCTCGCTACCCCATCGGCATCGGCCTTCCCCGTTATTGTGGCGGGTCGGCGGCCACATTGGCACTTTCGGGGCCTGCTCAGTGTTCACTACTCGTTGCGGCCCACGCGGATCGCTGACCCCCAGAAGGGGCCTTTTCCCCAGATACTTCAGCCCATTCGTTACCTCCTGAACTGCTCCAAGGTGCTTCCGGCTGGAGCGATAGTTAGCCGGCCGGGACTCTCACCCGGTGGACCGACACGCCCTCCAGGGCGTACACAATAACATCGCCGAGCGCGCGCTGAAGAAGGTCGTTTTGCACCGCAAGAATAGCCTCTTCTACCGGACCCAGAAGGGCGCCAGGACGGGTGACCTCTACATGTCGCTGATCCAGACCTGCCAACTGAACGACGTGGATCCGTTCGACTACCTCACTACGCTCCAGCGTCGCGCAGTGGATGTTGCTGCCGACCCGACCGCTTGGCTCCCGTGGAACTACCGCTCGGCGGCGGCCCAGCCAACGCCCACCGCCTGCAGCTAACCGCTTAAAAGGTCATCCGCCGAAAGGACACGG
>JAUQWL010000024.1 GCA_030835185.1 Solirubrobacterales bacterium
GCTGGAGCTTTCCGACGATACAGCCGCGGCCCAGACGGCCGTGCGCCGGCTCTCCGAAGCCGATGCCGACGCCCTGCCCGGGTTCGAGAACGACCTGGCCGAGCTTGCCGGGCTGGTCACTCCCCTGATCGACACCACCCCACCCGACGCGAGTCCTTCCGGCCCGGCAGAGATCGCCTCGCTGCTGAAGCTGGGTGGCATGGCCGCGAAGAAGCGACACCTGATCAACGAGGCACTGTTTCTGTTTACCACGTCGGTGACCCAGTTCCTCGACGAGCGCTTCGAGAACGAGTACGTCAAGGCGGCTATCGGCTGGCACGCGATCAACGACTCGATCGCCGGGCCTTCGAGCCCCGGCAGCGCCTACATCCTGCTCCACGACCATGCCTCGGAAGACGTCGAAGGCGGTGCCCGTTCATGGGGTTTCGTCAAGGGCGGTATCGGCGGGGTAACCGAGGCGATGGCCGACGCCGCCATCGAGGCCGGGGCCGAAATCAGAACCGATGCTCCGGTGTCCCGCATCCTGATCGAGAAGGGACGCGCGGTCGGAGTCGAGCTGGCGGACGGCAGCGGGGTCCGCGCCGGCAGGGTCCTTTCCAACGCAGATCCGAAGAAGACCTTTCTCGGCCTGGTCGGCGAGTCCGAGCTGCCGCCGGCGTTCACCGCCGCCGTCCGCGCCTACCGCTGCCAGGGGACCAGCATGAAGATCACGCTCGGGGTCAGCGAGCTGCCGATTGCAGACAACATGCCCGGCTCCGGAGTCCAGCCGTACCACCGCGGCATCATGGAGATCAACCAGCCACTGTCCGACATGGACCGGGCCCAGGCGGAAGCGAGAGCGGGCAAGCCGGCCGACGACCCCCACGTGGAGATGTGCATCCCGACCGTGCATGACCCGTCGCTGGCTCCCGAAGGCCACCACGTCCTGACGATCGACGTCAACTCCCAGCCTTACGATCTCGCCGAGGGCAGCTGGGACGAGATCAAGGAAGAGGTCGCCGACCGGGCGATCGACAAGCTCACGTCGTACTTCCCCAACCTGAAGGACTCGATCGTCCACAGGGAGGTTCTCAGCCCACTCGACCTCGAGCGACTTCTCGGAATCACAGGCGGCCACGCACTCCACGGTGACATGGGCTTCGACCAGCTTTTCACCTTGCGTCCGGTTCGCGGCTGGTCGGACTACCGGACGCCGATAGAGAACCTCTATCTCTGCGGGGCCGGCACCCACCCCGGCGGCGGCGTCACCGGTGCAAACGGCCACAACTGCGCCCGCGAAGTGATCCGGGACTCACATTCCGGGAGAATCCGCAGGCTACTGACCCGATCGCGACGAAAAGAAGCGCCTTGAAAACCGTCCACCCGGTGACCGGACAGCTCGAACCCGACCCGCTGGATCCGTCCCAGATCGTCTCCGGCAACCCCGAGACCTCCGATCTGATCCTTGCTGAATCGGAAGACGGCACCGAGGTTGCCGGCCTCTGGCGCTGCACCCCCGGCGTCAGCACGGACACGGAGGTCGAGGAGTCCTTCCTGGTGATCACCGGCAAAGCGACGATCGAATTCGAGGACGGCAGCTCGATCGAGGTCGGACCCGGAGACACCCACCGCTTCAACGGCGGCGAGAAGACGACCTGGACGGTTGAAGAGACCCTGCTGAAAGCCTTCTGGCTCCAAAGCCAGGCGGTCCCCGCAAGTGAACGTCCTCTCGGAGCCTGAACGTCCTCTCAGCGCCTGAACGTCCTGACAGCGCCTACGAGGCGGCTGCGCGTTTCAGCGCCGAGGCTGCGGCCCGGAGGTGATCGGATTCGTGGGCCGCGGAGATCTGTGACCTGATCCTGGCGGTTCCCTCCGGCACGACCGGATAGCCGAAGCCTGTGACGAAGACGCCGTCATCGAGCATGCTCTTCGAAATCCGGATCGCTTCGGCAGTCTCACCGACGATCACCGGGACGATCGCGCTCTCGCCCTCGACCGGCTCGAAGCCGGCTTCACCGAGGAGGCGCCGGTACTCGGCGGTATTGGCGCGCAGCGTGGCTACCAGGCCCGGATTCCCGCGCAGCTCTTCCAGCGCCTGCCGGGCGCTGGCGGCGACAGTCGGAGGCAGGCCATTCGAGAAGAGCTGAGGACGCGAACGCTGTTCAAGAATCGAGCAGAGTTCGCGATTTCCGGCAACGAAGCCGCCGGCGCCTCCTCCGAGTGCTTTGCCGAGGGTGCCGGTGACGATGTCGACCCGGCCTTCGAGACCGAAGTGTTCAGCCGTACCGCGACCGGTCTCACCCATCACCCCGAGTCCGTGGGAATCATCGAGGATCAGGACCGCAGCGTGGCGCTCGGCCAGCTCGACCAGTTCCGGAAGCGGTGCGAGGTCTCCCTCCATGCTGAAGACCCCGTCGCTGACAATCAGTTTGAGGCCGGCATCCGGCGCTCCTTCAATGAGCGAGTCGAGGGCCTCGGTATCGGAGTGCGGATAGACCTTTTTCGACCCGGGGCGGGCGAGCCGCATCGCGTCGATGATCGAGGCGTGGTTCAGCTCGTCGGAGAAGACGTGGGTCTGCTTGTCACAGAGAGCATCGAGCACCGCGTGATTGGCGTTCCAGCAGGAGACGAAACTGAGCGATCCTTCGGTAGAGAGGAAGTCGGCAAGTTCCCGTTCCAGTTCGAGATGGGGTTCGAACAGGCCGCAGATGAACCGCACCGAAGCGGTACCGGCACCGTACCGTTCGAGCGCCTCGACCCCGGCCGCGACGACGGCCGGGTTGTCTGCCATCCCGAGGTAGTCGTTCGAAGAGAGCACGACGACTTCGCCGTGGCCCCGGAGCGTTGCTTTCGGTCCCTGCGGTGACTCCAGCACCCGAAACTCCTTCAGCGTACCGGCCTCCGCCATGTCGTCCAGTTCGCGCCCCAGACGGAAGCGCAGAGCCTCTCCACCGCTCGTCGACCGGCTCCCGGTCGTCATCTTCCGAGTTCCCGGACCGACTCCTCGACAGCCGTGCCGACGCGGTCCAGCGCCGCAGCGAACTCATCCGGTGGCATCAGCAGCGAGGGCTGGATGTTGAGCGATGTCGAGCTGGAGTCGGTAAGCACGCCGAGCTCGACCGCGCGACGCTCGACCAGGTGCTGCAGCTCGGGGTCACGGTTCCGGCTCTCGCGCTCGGTCACGAACTCGAGCGCCTGAAAGCCGCCGATCGCCCGGGCCTCGCCGATCTGGGTAAACCTCGTGGCCATCGCGCCCAGCTTCTCCCGGCCGACCCGTTCCAATTCCCTGACGTTCTCGAGTACCGGCTCCTTTTCGAAGACCTCGATGGTTGCCAGCGATGCGGCGCAGGCCCAGGGCAGCCAGGACCAGGTCGAGCCGGTCGGCATGTCGTCGTAGCCGCCCATCGCCTCTTCACTGCCGAGAACAGCAGCGATCGGAGCGACGCCGCCGCCCATTGCCTTGCCCAGGCACATGAGGTCCGGTTCGACTCCCCATCGTTCGACCGCGAACATCTCCCCGGAACGTCCGAATCCCGTCTTCACCTCGTCCACTGTGAGCAGCCAGCCGTACTCGTCGCAAAGTCCGGTCAGCGCCTTCCAGAACGCGCCATCCGGTGCGACACAGCCACCGGAACCCAGGATCGGTTCGATGATCACCCCGGCGACCTCCGCCGGGTCGACCGCGTGGAAGAGCAGATGGTCCCGCAGGAAGTCGATCGTCGAGTCTCCACTCCCGCCGGCACGCGGTGGACCAAAAGGGGAGCGGTACGGATTCGGGTAGGGAGCGTGGGCGAAGCCGGCCGATAGCGGACGGATTCCGCGGCTGATCTCGACCTCTTCGGCACCGAGGGCGGACGTCATCGCGGTCTCGCCGTGGTACTGGCCGAGGAAGCCAATCACGGTCGGCCTGCCGGTGGCCCGGCGCATCATCTTCACCGCGGTTTCGACCGCTTCGGTCCCGTTGAGGCCGAGGTCCACCCGGGTCAGCGACGCCGGTGTGATCTCGAGGAGTTTCTCGGCCAGCGGCAGCATGAGTTCCGAGGCGATGCCGTGGCTGTCTTCGTTGCCGACCCTTCGCAGGGTGTCGACCATCGGTGCGATCAGGTCGTCCCGGACCGCACCGAGCGGTACCGAGGCCGAAGAAGATACGAGGTCGACGAAAGTATTGCCGTCGAGGTCGGTGACCAGATAATCCTCCTTCGAGGCGACCACGAACGGGCTCAGGTGGGCTGAGGTTCCGGGATAGACGAGCTCCCGGAGCCGTTTGAGTTCGGTCGCGCTGCGCGGTCCCGGGAGCGGCCCCGGCCGAGCCGGCAGCAGGTTGTCATTCTGGCTCGTCGCTTCCATCGTTTCAGTCTAGGGTCGCTTCGGTTGTAGCGGCCGGGTTCAGGCAAACGAGGGACCCGGCGACCACCCGGGTCCCTCGTCCGTCCATGCCGGGCCCGCTAGGGGCTCGCGGTCAGAGCCTGCTTGGCGACATCGAATACGTGCGTATTGTGATGGACGCCGACCAGTTCCTCAGCCAGGGGACCGACCGCGGTCACCGGCACCATGCCGCCGGTGTGCTCCGGAGTCGTCCAGTCGACCTTGAACTTGCGGTCCTTGGTGCCCTTGATCTTGATCGGACCGCTGCGCTTCGGAACCTCGCCGTTGGGTCCGGCGTTGTTCCGGGCCTTCTTGCCCCAGTACGGGATCGGATCGTCGCCGTCGGAGTTGGTGTTGGTCTCTCCCATCGGCTCGATCGTCATGCCGCCCGTCTCGTGGTCGGCGGTAACGATGAGCAGTACGTTCGGGTTGGTCTCCCGGTACTCCTGAATCGCCTTGACGACCTGGTTGATCGTACGCCCCGACTGGATCACGTTGCGTACGTCGTGTTCATGGCCGGCCGAGTCGAGATCGTCACTCTCCATCGCGAAGAAGAACCCGTTCGGGTTGTCATCAGCGATGTCCAGCGCCTTCTTGACCATGTCCACTACCGGCACATAATGGGGGTCCTTCTTGAACTTGTAGCCCTTTTCCTCTACCCAGCGCCGCTTCGCGCTGTCCTGGACCAGGGCCAGGACGCGGGGGCCGGTCAGTGCCGCAACGGTGTCGCGGTCGTATGCGTACTGATAGCCCTGGCTGATCGCCTTCTCGACCAGGTTGCCCTGGCGCCCTTCGCTTCGATCCTCGTCAGGAACAGTGTTCGGGATCTTGCCCGGGTTGCCCGGCGGGTACCAGTAGGCCTCGTTGCCACCCATCAGGATGTCGACCTTGTTGTTGTAGATCTCCTTGGCTGCGATCGTCGACTTCCAGTCGCGATTGATCACCGGCCCACCGAAAGACGCAAGGGTTGCGTTCGTGACGTCGTGATCGTTGATCAGTGCCGTCGTCTTGCCCTGCTGCTTGGCGATGTCAAGCAGGGTCGGGACGCGCTTCTTGTCCGGACCGAGGCCGGTGTAGCCGTTGATCGTCTTCTCGCCGATCGCCCAGGCGGTCGCACCGGCGGCGGAATCGGTGACAGCGATCGGACCGGCGGGGATCGTGTCCAGGAAACCGGTGTAGGGCAGCGCATCCATCGGTTGGCGCTCGTCCAGGCCGTAAAGCGCGTACTGGATCGCCGTGCGCTGCTGAATCCCCATGCCGTCGCCGCTCAGGATGATCACACTCGTCGCCGGCGTCGGTGATGCCGCCTGGGATGAACTGTCTCTGGTCGCTATGAGCACCAGCGCCAGGACCGTGACAAGCGCGATCGCAGCGGTCACCAGTTTCGGTGGGTGTCGCAAAACCTCCGGCATAAGCTCACTCCTCCTTCGACTACTTTGTTCAACAATTCCTTCATCCTACATAGTAGTCAACACTTGTCAAGCAGATAAGTTGGTTGCCCGTGACCGGATCGCCCGAGCCCCCCGAGATTTCTGTTGCTTGAGTTCGCCGTACTGCTCGGAACCGTCGTCTTCGCCATTTCCGGGGTGATCGCCGTCGCCGCCCGCCGCCTTGACTGGTTCGGAGCGGTCACGGTCGGCGTGGTCACGGCGATCGGCGGTGGAACGATCCGGGGGATGCTGCTGGGCGAGTTTCCCGTCTTCTGGATCGCAGACCTCGAGTACCTGGCGGTGGCCACGGCTGCCGCGCTCGCCTCGATCCCGATCGTCAAGGCCCTGCGGAAGGGTCCGGTCGACCGGTTCGACCGCGGGCTTCAGTTGGCCGATGCGGCCGGGCTGGCGCTGTTCGCGATAACCGGCGCCAGCATCACCCTGGACCTCGGCTTCAACGGAGCGGTCGCGGTGGTCTGCGGCATCGTGACCGGCGTCGGCGGCGGAGTCATCCGCGACCTGCTGGCCGGCCGCCAGCCACTGATCATGCGCGAGGAGATCTACGCCACGGCCGCGCTCGCCGGCGCGACCCTCTACGTACTGCTCGAGGTGGTCGTGGGGCTTCCGGGTGGCGTCGCCGGAATCATCGGGGTGGCCCTGGTGCTGAGCCTCCGGATCACCGGCATCCGGCGCGAATGGCAGCTGCCTGCTCTATGAGTCTCCGTCCCCGTCGGGGGAGCCAAGCATGTGGATCAGTCCCTTGACGATCACCACCGAGACCGCAGCGATCATCAGGAACCCGAGTATCGCGCCGACCGTGGACGAGATCAACTCCGTGGCGAGGATGACCACCACCGCCCCGGCGATGACCAGCACCAGCCATCTGAAGGCAGAACCCTCGGACTTGAGGGGGTTGCCCACGCCGGACCGCTCAGATGACGTAGATCGTGACGAACACGACGATCCACATGATGTCGACGAAGTGCCAGTAGATGCCTGGTACCTCGACACCGAGATGGTTCTTCTGCTCGGGACCGAAGTGACCCCGCCAGGCCCGGATGTTGGCGAAGGTGAGCAGCAACAGACCGACGAAGACGTGAGCGCCGTGGAGGCCGGTGAGACCGTAGAAGATCGATCCGAACGCTCCGTCACGCGCCGAGAAGCCGATGTGGACGTACTCGTTCAACTGGATGAAGAGGAAGGTCGCGCCGAGCAGCCAGGTCATACCGAGGCCCAGCCTGAGACCGCGGTGGTTGTTGTGCTTGATCGCCTCGAGCGCGTAATGGACCGTGAAGCTCGAGGAGACCAGGATCACGGTGTTGATTCCGGCGATCAGGACCGGCAACTCGACCCCGGCCGGCGGCCAGGAGTCGGGAGAGACGACTACGCGGATGAAGAAGTAAGCGGCAAAGAAGGACGCGAACAGCATGATCTCCGAGAGGATGAAGATCAGGATGCCGAGGACCGTCTGGTCGATCCGGGCGCTCCGGTGGAAATCGGGTGGTCCGTGATGCTCGTGCTCACCGGCGTGGCCTACGGGCAGACTTGCGCTTTCCATATTCCTAGACCTCGCTCGCTTCGGCGGTCGAATCCCCGCTGTCGACACCGGACCCGCTCGCAACGGAAGATCCTTCAGCGACCACCGAGGCCACGGCCTCCGGCGGGCTGCCGGACTCGTGGTGGGCAACCGGCTTGTCGGTTATCTCACGGACCTTGCCGACCAGGTCCTCGGCCAGCCAGCGCGACTCCTCACCCGGGAGTGTCGAGATCAGAATGTCGTCAACCCGGTAGTGGGCAATCGCGTTCTCGACCGAGGAGAACGGATCCGGGCTCATCGGCTGCCCGGTCGCATCGATGTCCTTCTCGTAGAGCAGAGTCATGAGCCTTGCGAGGTTGCAGGTCATCTCGGCGACGGGGACGCCTTCCGTCTCCGGCGCGACGATGGTATAGCGGTGAGGTCGTTCCCGGGCGCTCTCGATCAGCCGCTTGGCGAGCTCCGGGTCGGCAAGGGTCTGGTTGGCGACGACCAGGGTGTGGGTGAGGTCGAGGCGGATCGAGTCGTCCTCGATCCGGACCGGGATGTGCGTCACCGTGGTTTCGGGTTCGAACTCGTGCCCGGCCCACTCGACAAGGTCCTTGCGGGTGAGGCCGAAGCGGCTGTCGTAGAGACAGGAAAGCAGGACTTCGCTCGGGCGATGGCTGCGGATGGCGTCACCGAGAGCGAGGTCCGGATCCGGGTCCATGATCTCACCGATCGCTTCAATGCCGACTTCCTCGAGCACGGAGAGCGTGATCTCGACCCGGCTGCGCGCAGCCTCCCGAGCTTCTCCGCGGTCGAACAGTTGCCCGGCCACAGGCTGGTTCTGCGGTGCGACCACGACCACGTACGACGCCTCCGGGGCCCGCTCCTTCGCCGCCGCGATCAACTTGCGTCCGCCGGCAACCTCGTTCAGAAAGATGAGGAGGGGCTTCAAGCCGGTCCCGCCACGGTGGAAGGTTTCGGCTCCGGCAGCTCCAGTTCATCCTCGTCGCCCATGATCGCGTGACGCGCACCGGGGGTTCCGTATTCGTACGGACCACCGACCACCCTCGGGATCTGGTCGAAGTTGAAGACCGGCGGCGGCGAGCTGACCTGCCACTCGATGGAGTTCGCACGCCACGGGTTGTTTCCGGCCTTGGGACCGAAGCGCCAGCTGACGATCATGTTGTAGACGAAGACGAGCTGGACGGTACCGAGGATGAAAGCGAAGACGCTGATCACCAGGTTCCAGTCGCCGTACTGGCTGGCGTAGTCGGCAACGCGGCGCGGCATGCCGTCGAGGCCGATCCAGTGCTGGGGAACAAAGGTGCCCCAGGTGCCGATCATCGTCCCCCAGAAGTGGACGCGACCGAGTTTCTCGTCGTACATTCGCCCGGTCATCTTCGGGAACCAGTGATAGATGCCGGCGAAGATCGTGAAGACCGATCCGCCGAACAGTACGAAGTGGATGTGGGCGACGATGAAGTATGTGTCCGACATATGGATGTCGAGCGGCACCATGCCGACCATGACGCCACTGATGCCGCCGATGAGGAATGTGACGATGAAGCCGAGAGCGAACAGCATCGAAGTCGAATAGGTGTGGATCTTGCCGTAGAACATCGTGCCGAGCCAGGAGAAGATCTTGATTCCGGTCGGAACGGCGATCAGCAGCGTGGTGATCATGATCGGCACGCGCAACCAGTCGAACATGCCGGCGACGAACATGTGGTGAGCCCAGACCGAATAGCTGAGGACCACGATCCCGATCAGGGCCAGGGCCATCAACCGGTAGCCGAAGACCGGTTTCCTGGAATGGGTGGAGATGATCTCCGAGATGATCCCGAAGCCGGGCAACATCATGATGTAAACGGCGGGGTGCGAGTAGAACCAGAAGATGTGCTGGTAGCTGATTACATCACCGCCCTCGAGGAACTGGAAGAAGTTCATGCCGAGGGCGCGCTCGAACAGAACCATGAACTGAGCGCCGGCGATAAAAGGAGTCGCCCCGACCACGAGCAGGGAAGTCGAAAGGTTGGCCCAGACGAGAAGCGGCATGCGCCACAGGTTCATTCCGGGCGCACGCATCGTGATGATCGTGACCAGGAAGTTCAGGGCGGTGGCGATCGAAGATGCACCCGCGAACTGCACGCCTATGTTGAAGAAAGACTGCCCGAGCGGGGCACCGGCGGAAAGCGGGGCGTATCCGGTCCAGCCGGCATCGAACGCACCTCCGGGCGCGAGGAAGCTGCCGAGGAAGATGATCCCGGCGATCGGCAGCAGCCAGAAGCTCAGGGCGTTCAACCTCGGGAAGGCCATGTCCGGTGCGCCGATCATCAGCGGCAGCACGTAGTTGGCAATGCCGGCGAACATCGGGATGATGAAGAGGAAGATCATCACGACCGCGTGGGTCGAGAACAGTCCGTTGTAAACGTTGGCGTCGACGATCTGCGTGCCGGGCTGAGCCAGCTCGGCGCGGATCAGAAGGGCGAGCAGGCCGCCGATCAGGAAGAAGCCGAAGGTCGTCACGACGTACTGGATACCGATGACCTTGTGGTCGGTGTTGAACTTGAAGTAGTCCTGCCAGCGCGTTGCGCCGTGGTTGGCGTGGTCCTCCGGGACGGTCGGCTTGCCGGCGGCCCAGCGGAACCAGTAGTCGAACGCGCCGAAGCCGAACAGGAAGCCGAACGGAGTCGTGATCAGCGGGACGATCACATGCGGGTAGCCGGTCTGTTCGGTCTGGAATACGTCGAGGCCCGAAATCGCCCTGAGAGCGACGACGAGGCCGAAACCGAAGGCGGCGCCGAGCAGCGCCCCGAGCGCGCCACGGTACCAGCCCGGTTGTCTGAGTGCGACTGCCATCTACCTGACCCCCATCATGACTGATCCACGTTTTCAGCCGACGTTTCATCGACTCCGCTGGAGTCGATGCCCTGCTCCGTTCCCTGGAGCTGTTTTTGAAGTTCGATCGCCTGGTCAGCCGTCAGCAGCAGGTCCTCGGGGACCTCGCCGTCGAGTCCGGCCAGCCACTTCTCGTAGTCTTCCCGCGGCTCTACGACGACGATGGCACGCATCGTCGCGTGGCCCGCTCCACAGAGCTCGGTACAGATCAGCTGGTACGTGCCGACCTCGTTCGGCGTTATCACCGCTTCAGTGGTGATCCCGGGCACGTTGTCTTTCTTGATCCGCCACTCCGGGACCCAGAAGGAGTGGATCACGTCCTGTGCGTGCATCTTGAAGATCACCTGCTGGTCGACCGGCACGTGGAACTCGCCTTCAGACCACTTGTTGCCGGCCTCCGGGTAGCCGAAGGTCCATGCGAACTGCTGGGAGTAGACGTTCACCGTCATCGCGTCCGGCTGCTTGTCTTCGATGTCGTTCATCACGACCCAGCTGTATCCGGCAGCGAAGAGGACGATGGCCGTCGGAATCAGGGTCCAGATGATCTCGAGCCTGGTGTTGCCGTGAATCGGGAGGCCGTCCCCCTCGTCGCCGGGCTTGACCCGCCATTTGACCAATGCGTAGCCGAGGGCGACACAGACAATCGCGAAGACAAAGGAGGAGATCACGATCGTGAACTCCATCAGCGTGTCGATCGGACCGGCCGCGGTGGCGGCCGCGTCGCCGAACCAGTCGACCTGCAACATCACAACCGAGATGACGGTCCCAAGGGCGAGAGTGGCCAGAACAAGCTTCAGGTATGGCAGACGAGTCATAAGTCTGAAGGGATTCTAATGAAGCGGCCGTCGGAAGCCTTTCAAGCTCGCGCTCAGGGTTTTCTCACCGGCCGGATTTGGCCATCTGAAGCCGAAATCACGTCCCTCGCAACGCCCTGCCAACTCCAATTCCTATCCGCTGACTCGGAAATATTTCGGCCGACTTCAATTCGCTCGGTCTCCCCCTTGGCCAGCCAGGCGCTGACCTTGGATCCCAGCTCGGCCACCGCTCCGCTACCGAGATCAAAGGAGATCAGCTGCGAGACGGCCGGCACCTCGGCCGCCAGGACCGCCGTCACTTCCGCCAGACCGGAATGCCCGGCACAGACCGGAAGCACCCCGGATGCGGCCCCTTCGGCAGCGACCATGCCGAATGCTTCGGGAAAGGTGCTGGGCACGACAATCGCTTCACAGGCGGGGAGCACCCGGGCGACCTCCTCATGCTCGAGCCTCCCCGAGAAGGAGATCGAACCCGCGGCAGCGACCGCCGCATCGGCGTAGCCCATCGGCGGAATGGCAAGAAACCCGGCCAGATAGTCGAGCCGTGCATTTGCTCCCCCTTCGAGTCCGCGTCCGACTTCGGCGATGTGGCGGGCCGAATCGAAGTCACCCTCCCCGAGAGCCGTGACCAACGCCCTGAGACCCATCTCGTATGCACCAAAGCCGACCAGCAGCAGTCGCGCCCCGGGGTTGGACCGGTGGATCAGCGGCCACGCCGCGATCAGCAGGTCGACCCCTTTGGAGACGATCAGCTTGCCGACGAAGATCACCCGCGGGCCTTCGGCGGCGGCCAGGTCTTCCAACGCCGCCACCGCGGCCTCTTCGTCGCGCCCGAAGCCGGTCGATGGCGGTCCGGATCGGATCGCCCCGGCAAGCTGCCTGATCCGTGCCGCCGCGTCGGCGGCGGGCAGCGGGCTGAACTCTTCGGTATCCACCCCGGGAGGGCCGAGGCCGGTCTTCAGTTCGAGGTCGAGCCCGGGAACTGCCTCCCAGAGGCTTTCGGCCGTGGACCAGGAGCCGACCAGTACACCGGCGGCCGGCGCGAGACCCTCTTCCGCATAAGGCACGAATCGGGGATTCGGCTTGACCGTGTACTCGAGATCGGAGCCGTGGTGCTTGACCGCGTACGGTCGCACACCCGCCCGGGCCAGTACGACCGGCCCCATCAGCAGGTGGTTGGCCAGCGCGGCGTCGCTGCCACCGATCAGTTCTTCGACCTCCCGTACGGCGTCGACGTTGATCCGGATGTACTTCTCGATCTCCGCCTCGCTGAGCCTGGGAAAAGCCGTGGCCTCGAAACCGTCGTACGGGTCTTCCACATACACGGGCAGCATGCGGCCGATCGGCGGGCGGTAGACGGTGACCGAGCCGGAGGCACCGGAATCGCGGAGGTGCTCCACCTCCAGGACCAGGCGTTCGGCCCCGGTCGCCCCGGCGGGCGTCACGCCGGGGCCGGGGTCCCCGGCTCCGGCTCCCCGCCACAGCCCGATCGAGTCGACCCAGGGCAGGTCCTCGGCCTCGAGGTCCTGGCAGAACAGGTGGACCTCGTGCCCGAGGCCGGCCAGTGCGCGGGCCAGGTTGTTGTTGTAGATGTTGCTGCCGGTCCCGCGCAACAGGTAGCCGTGAAAGATGAGGATCTTCATTTCGGGTTATTCTCCCGGCAATGGGTTCCGAGAGCAGTCAGCAGGTCTACCGCCTCCGGGCGGCCGTGTCCGGTCGGGAGTCGATAGTCCCCGTTGAAGAGGGTGTCCTCTACCGCGACGCCGAAACCGGCGAGGAGCTCGTGCCGGTGGCACGGGTGCTGCCGCTTTCCCGCTCGGTCTCAAGCCTGCCGCGGACTCCGGAGAACCTGCGCGTCTGCCGCCGCTGCGAGCAGTTCACCCCGCGCGACCTCGCAGTCTGCGAGTTCTGCGGCCTGCCCGCCTGACGGAGCCGCCTGCGAATTCTGCGGCCCGGTGGCCGGCCGGCGCCGCGGAGCGGTGCCATGGCGAGTTCCGCCTACCGGGACAGTCTTAGTTCTTGCCGATCACAGTGGCGGTGTACAACAGCGCGTTCTCGCCGTAGTAGCAGCCGTAGCGACGCTCGGAGTTGACCTTCTGCTGCGGACCGGTCTTCTTCAGAGCTTCGTTCGGTTCGCCCGTATCCGGGTCGATCGCCAGCTTGCACTTGTCAGTAGCCCGGCTTCCGCGCCAGGTGAAGTCCTTGCCGGCACGCTCGCAGGCGTCCGGATCCTGAACGCCGCTGATCGGGTTGAAACTGCATGAACGCGGCTTCCAGATGGCCGGCGCCCAGGTGGGAATCGTCAATGCGACCATCTGCTTGCGGATCACATTGAGCGGGCGACTGAGCGCGAAATGAACGGTACGCCCGAAATACGGGTTGAGGATCTGAACCGGGCTCTGGCGAACCATCTTCCACTTCGGCGGACCCTTCTTGCTCTTGTCCACCCGCCGCAGGACGGCGATCCTCGCCGAAGCCGGCGAGCCGAAGAGATCGTTGAAGAACGGAAGCTGTGCAGGATGATCCGTACCACCCTTGTTGATCACGCCTTTGGTCGGGCGGCTGAGCGAGATCGACCAGGAGACGATCTTGCCGCTGAAAGGCACCCTGAAGCTGTTCTTGCGGGCCGTGCCCTTGCGGAACACCTGGTATCCGGTGACTTTCCCTTCGACGATGCAGTCGCGGGAGAAGTTCTTGCCGCAGTTGGGCTTGAGCTTGTTCGTCGCCTGGCCGAGAACGATGCGCTTCGTCTTGACCGCAGCGTCTGCGGGAACCGCTCCGGAAAGCGAAAACAGGCCAAAAAAAGCAAAGAGCACGGCGAGCATCGTGGCCCGGGTCCAGGCGGGTGACAAATGCTTGGAAAGTGTTAGCGAGGGGTTAGGCATCACAATCAACAACACGGCGTCGGCGGATTGGTTGCGCCCGCCGGCCTACTTGTAGCGGTAGGTGATCCGGCCACGGGTCAGGTCATACGGCGAAAGCTCGATCTTGACCCGATCTCCAGGCAGGATGCGGATGTAGTGACGGCGCATCTTTCCCGAGATGTGCCCGAGGACTTCGTGATCGTTGTCCAGCTTGACGCGGAACATCGTATTCGGGAGGGCTTCGGTGATCTCACCCTCCATCTCGATCTTTTCTTCTTTACCCATGCGACGACTGAGCGTACTACTCATGCGGATTTCAGGAAGCGACGCGCCCACTCGACAGCATCGCTTGCAGAATCGATTTCGCCTGCGAAACGGGCGGCGGACAGCTCCTCGATCACCCGGCCGAGGTCCGGTCCGGGATCGATGCCGAGGCGGGAAGCCAGGTCATCACCGGCCAGAAACGGCTCGGGCGGCCCCAGACGACCCCAGCGCAGTGCCTCCGAGACCATCTCGGATGCCAGTTCGAGATGACCGGCGATCATTTCCCGCCCTGCGATCGAGCTCGTACCCCGGGCGGCAAGACGGTCTGCCACGGTCAGCAGGGTGACGTCAACCGGGTACGGGTCGGTGCGCTTGAGGTACTCATAGACCTGGCGTCTGGACAGTGGCCGCTCCGGCACCAGAAAACCGAGGATCAGGTGGTAGCGCGTCAGATCGGCGACGTAGCCGGCCAGCCGGCGGCTCGACTTCAACCTCGAGAACACCGACAGCACGGCCTCCGCCCCCTCCCGGTCGTGTCCGCGAAAGCTGATGAAGCCGTCCTTCTCCTTCCGGGTCACCGGCTTGGCGCAGTCGTGAAAGAGCGCGGCCAGACGAAGACCGGTCGATCGACTCACTCCGTCTGCCAGCGGTTCCTGCAGAAGCGCGGCCACCTCCCCCGCATTCCCGCCAACGAAGCGTTCGAGTTCGGACTCGATCCGGAGCACGCCTTCGAGCACCTCGATCGTATGGCCGTACACGTCGAGATGGTGGTTCGGACCCTGGACGACACCGCGCATGCCGCTGATCTCGGGAAACAGGACCTCGAAGAGGCCGAGGCCCTCCATCGAAGCCAGGCCGGCGACCGGATCGCGCGATGCCATCAACCGGCAGAGCTCACCGAGGATGCGCTCTCCGGCGGGTTCGTCCGCTCGCGATGCGGATTCCAGTCCCGACTGAACGGTCGCCGGATCGATCTGCCAGCCGAACTGGGCGGCCAGGCGCGCGGCCCGCATGAGGCGCAGCGGGTCATCGGAGAACGAGTCCGGTCCGGCGATCCGGATCACCCCCTTGGCCAGGTCCTCCATCCCGCCGCTCGGATCCAGCGCACTGCCGTCTTCCAGGCCGACCGCCATCGCGCCGACGGTGAAGTCGCGCAGCATGAGATCCGCTTCGATCGAGGCTCCTCGCAGGGTCGCGACATCCACCTGCCACCTGCCGTCGCGGTCAGCGATTCTCCAGGTCGGGAACTCGGCCGAGAGTTCGAAAGAGTGGCCGCCGAGCCCGTCGGCTATCGCTTTCGCGACCGGCTCGGGATCGCCGCCCGTGGCGAGGTCGATGTCGCCGACCTCACGGCCGAGGGCGGCATCGCGCACCGCACCGCCGACGATCCAGACATCTTCTCCGCCATCGGCCCCCGCAAGAGCCCCGCGGATGCGGTTCGCCAGGTCTGTAGCGAAGATCGCCCGGGAGACCTCCTCCAGGTTCAAGCCGTCTCCCCGACCATGACACGCGGCACCCTCGGCGAGATCCCGCAGGTGATCTCGTAGTTGATCGTCTTGAGGTCTGCCGCCATCCGCTCCGCGAGTATCGATTCCTCCCCCTGGCTGCCCAGCAGCGTCACCTCGTCACCGATGACCGGTCGGGCGTCGCCGACGTCGACCGTGATGTTGTCCATCGAAACGGTCCCTGCGATCGGGTGACGGCGCCCGCCGATCAGGACCTCACCGCGGTTCGAGAGCGACCGCCTGAGGCCGTCGCCGTAGCCGACCGGGACGGTAACCACCGTGGTCGGCTCGCCGGCCGTCCAGGTACGTCCGTAGCCGGCGCTCATGCCCGGCTCGAAGCGCTTGACCGTCGCGACGTACGAATGGAAAGAAAAGACCGGCCTGAGGTTGTGATCGGCCGGGTCACGACCGAACGGGTCCATGCCGTAGATCGCCACCCCGGGACGCACCAGGTCGAAATGACTGGCCGGATCGCAGATCAGGGCGGCGCTGTTGGCAGCATGGACCTTGATGCCGGGGAACTCCGAACGCACCCGCCGGGCCAGCTCCGTCAGCCGCCGACGCTGGAGATCCATGAAATCCCGGTTGGGCTCGTCGGCAGTGGCAAAGTGGGTCCAGACAGCTTCGAGGCTGAGGTGCGGGCTGGCCGCGATCGAACGGGTCATCGCGACCACGACATCGGGATCCAGGTTGCCCAGCCTGCCCATGCCCGTGTCGTACTTGACATGCACGCCGACGACGCGGCCGGCCGCTTCAGCCTGGTTCTCGATCGCCTGGATGAAGTCCGGATCCCAGATCGAGACATCAGCCCGGGCGGTGACTGCCACCTCGACCTCGCCCGGAGTGAGCGCGCCGAGCACCAGGATCGGCACGTCGGCGTCGACCGCCCTGATCTGAAGGGCTTCCCTCGCGGTGGCCACCGCGATCCGGTCACTTCCCGCAGAGATTGCGGCTTCGGCGCAGTGGGCGACGCCATGCCCGTAGCCGTCGGCCTTCAGAACGGGTGAAAGCTCGACGCCGGGGCCGATGAGTCCGCGGAGTACGCGGCAGTTGTGCCGCAGCGCACCGACGTCGATCCGGGCCTCGGCCCGCTCGTACATCAGTTCCCGGTGAGGGCAGCCAGTACGTCGACGCGTGTGACCACGCCAACCAGTCGGCCCTCACCGTCGACTACCGGCAGGCGGTTGTGCTTGCTCTCCGAGATCAGGCGGGCGGCGTGTTCGGCCGGCTCGTCCGGGCCGACGGTCAGCGGATCGGCGGTCATCATCTCCGACGCTGTCGCCGCGAATGCCTTCTGGGCCCTCTCCTCGAAGTGTTTGGTCGATTCGAGAAAGACGATGCCACCCATGATGTTGACGTAATGCGGCAGGTGGAAGTCCGACTCCTCGTCGGAGATCACCAGATCCGAGTCGGTGATGATGCCGACCACCTTGCGGGTTTCGTCGACGACCGGGATTCCCGGCAGGTCCTGGGTCTGGAGGGTCTCGATCACCGACTTCACATCGTCGTCGGGCGAAACTGTGGCGGGCTCACGGTCCATGATTTCGGCAACGGTCGGCATGGGTGCGAGTTTATTCCACGGACCGGCCACCGGCGCGACCGGGTCTGAGCGCCACCGGCATCGCCGGGACGACGTCGCCGGCGATCACACCTTCGGCCGAGCCGATCCGGGTGGCGGCGATACGGCCCGCACGTGCGTGGGCGTAGACGGCCGCGCAGGCTGCTTCGAACGGTTCAAGGCCGCGGGCGAGCAGCGCAGCGCAGACGCCGGCAAGAACGTCACCGGTGCCGGCCGTTGCCAGAGCGGGAGCCGAAAGCCGGTTGACCGCCACCCGCTCACCATCGGTGACGATCGTATCGTCGCCCTTGAGCACAGCGATGGCACCGGCTTCGCGGGCGAGGGTAAGGGCGGCATCCAGCCGCCGGGAGGAAACCTCGTCCGAACTCCTGCCGATCAGGCGGCCCATTTCCCCTTCATGCGGAGTGAGGATCGTTGTCGCGTCGCACCGCCTGACCAGATCGAGCCGGCCGTCGAGGGCTCCGAGTCCGTCGGCGTCGATCACGGTCGGCACCCCCAGACGCCCGACCAGCGAGCGCAGGAACTCACCCGAAGCGGCCTCCCGGCCGAGTCCGGAACCGAGGACGACGGCCGAGGCGTTCTCGCAGTGCGCGGCAACCTTCTCCAGTGCCGACAGCCCGAGAAACCCCGTGTCGCTACCGCAGCCGAGGGTCATGGTCTCGGTCAGCTTGCTCTCGAAGATCGGCTCGAGGTCATCCGGGACGGCGGCGGTTGCATACCCGGCACCGGAGCGGATCGCCGCTTCGGCGGCGAGACAGACCGCCCCGGTGAGCCCTCTCGAGCCGCCGACGATCGAGACCCGCCCGGACGTGAACTTGTTGGATCGCTCCCCCCTGCGCGGCAGAAGATCGAGCACCGCCGCCGTGATCGCACCGGCGGCCTCGCCCGGCGGAGCCCCCGGCGGGATGCCGATGTCAGCCACGGTCACCTCGCCGCAGAGGTGTTTGCCGGGCGCGATCAGGTGGCCGGACTTTAAACCGTGAAAGGTGACGGTGTGCCCGGCCTCGACCGCGAGTCCGGCCTCTCCGGTCGAGGCGTCCATCCCGGACGGCACGTCACAGGCGACCACCGGACAGCCGCAGTCGTTGATGGCCTCGATCGCCTCCGACACCGGCGAGCGGGGCTCTCCCGAAAAGCCGGTACCGAGGATGGCGTCGACGATTGCTCCCGATTCCGGCAGCCTGCCGAGTGCGCCCTGGCCTTCGAGAACCCCCGCACCTTCGAGCAGGCGCAAGTTGGCCTTCGAGTCCGGACTGAACGTCGCCGGATCCCAGAGCGCGAGGACTTCAACCTCATAGCCGCTTTCGACCAGGCGGCGGGCGGCGACCAGACCGTCACCGCCGTTGTTGCCTTTGCCGCAGACGATCCGGATCGGCCCCGGTCCGGCCGCTGCCGCCGTGACGTCAGCCAGGGCCCGGCCGGCTGCCTCCATCAGGTCGAGCGAAGGAACCTGCTGGCTCTCGATCGCCCAGCGGTCGGCGGCGGCCATCCCCTCGGCGTCGTAGAGAGGATCGAGCCAGCGCTCCATCAGATCGCCTCGGCGATCGCCACCGCGGCGGCGACCTCGCGTTCGTGGCTGAGACTCACCTTGACTTCGAGACCGCCTTCACCGGCGATCCTCGCGGCTTCGTCGTGGAGCCTGATCGAAGGCGGAGCCCCCGCGACCACCTCGATCTCGCGCATGCTCGCACCCCGGCCGAGCCCGAGCGCCTTGACCACCGCCTCCTTGGCGGCGAAACGAGCCGCGAGGTGCCTCGCCGGCCGTCTGCGCGCCGCCGCGTATTCGATCTCTGCTTCGGTGAAGAGTCGCCGTGCGAGCCGGGGCCGTCGCTGGAGAGCGCGTTCAATCCGCGAGATATCGACCAGATCGATGCCGATCCCCATCGCCGCCATCGCTGTCAACTACCCGGGTATCGCTTCACGATTTCACCATTTTCTTACCTGGTCCGCCTACTCGACGGTGACCGTCTTGGCCAGATTGCGCGGCTGGTCGACGTTGAGTCCTTTGAACCGGGCCACGTGGTAAGCAAGGAGCTGGAGCGGCAGGATGGCCAGGATCGGCTGTAGCAGCCAATCGGTCTTCGGGATCAGGATCGTCTCGTCGGCGACTCTGGTGACCCGGTCGGATCCGATCGTCCCGATCGCGATCGTCATCGCCCCGCGGGCCTTCACCTCCTCGACGTTGGAGAGCATCTTGTCCAGGATCGGGCTGTCGGTGGCAACACAGATGACCGGCGTCGATTCGTCCAGCAGGGCGATCGGGCCGTGCTTCATCTCACCGGCTGCGTAGGCGTCGGTCGGAATGTAGCTGACCTCCTTCAGCTTGAGAGCACCTTCGAGGCAGACCGGCAGACCGATGTGGCGACCGAGGTAGAGGAAGAAGGAGTCGTCCGCGTGTCGTTTCGCGAGCTTCTCGACTTCTTCCGAAACCGCATCGATCGTGTGTTCCATCTTGTCGGGAATGTCCCGCAAACCGGCGACCAGCACCCGGATGCGCTCGATCGAGAGCTTCTTGCGCAGTTCGGCCAGCCGCAGGGCCAGCAGGTACATCGCCGCCACCTGGGCGACGTAAGTCTTGGTGGCGGCGACCCCGATCTCGAGGCCGGCGCGGGTGTAGAGCACTGCGTCGGCGTCGCGGGTCGCCTGGCTTCCCATGATGTTCGTCACCGCGAGCACGGTGGCACCGCCGTCGCGGCCCAGCCGCATCGCGGCAAGGGTGTCGGCTGTCTCGCCCGACTGGGTGATGCCGATGACCAGGTCGTCCGGACCCACCACCGGATTTCGATAGCGATACTCGGAAGCGATGTCCATCTCGACCGGTATCCGCGCCCAGCGTTCGATTGCGTAGCGGCCGATCAGACCGGCATGGTAGGAAGTCCCGCAAGCGACGATCACGATGCGCTTGACGTTCAGCAGGTAGTCGTCGCTGAGCCCCATGTCGGAGAGGTCCACGCCGTCGTCATGGGGCAGCCGGTCGAGGATCGTCTCAGCGATCGCCTCGGGCTGCTCGTGGATCTCCTTCAGCATGAAAGTGTCGAACCCGCCCTTTTCGGCCGCCTCTTCGTCCCAGGTGACCGTCTCCGGCCCGCGTCCGACCGGCGATCCGTGCTCGTCGGTGATGCTCACGCCGTCCGGTGTCAGGGTGACGATCTCGCCGTTGTCGACGGTCAGCACCTCCCGTGTGTGAGCCATGAAGGCGGGGATCGCCGAAGCGATGTAGTTCTCGCCGTCGCCGAGGCCGACGATCAGGGGCGTCTCCTTGCGGGCCCCGGCCAACAGCCCCGGCGTTCTCGCGTGCATCGCTACGAATGAGTAGTGGCCGCGAAGCTCGGCGTAGGCCGCCATCACCGCTTCAGTCAGGTCCCCGTCGAAATGGCGAGCGATCAGGTGGGCGATCACCTCGGCGTCGGTATCGGAGCTGAAGCGGCGTCCCTCGGCCTCGAGTTCGCTTCGCAGGTCGGCGTGGTTTTCGACGATGCCGTTCATCGTGATCTGGATCTCGCCGCTCTCGTCGGAATGCGGGTGTGCGTTGGCCTCGGTGACCCGGCCGTGTGTGGCCCACCGGGTGTGCGCGATGCCGGTGTAGTTGCCGTCGATGTCGGGTTGCTCCTCGAAACCGAGTGCCCGCCGTTCGGTGCCGAGCGCCTCTCGCAGCTTGGCGAGGTTTCCGACCGCACGGACCTTCTCCACCCCGTCGGGGATCAGAATCGCCAGGCCGGCCGAGTCGTAGCCCCGATATTCGAGGTGCTCGAGACCCGTAACGAGGATCTCTTCGCAGGGACGATGGCCGACGTATCCGATGATTCCGCACATGAGTAGGGACTAAGGCTACCCGCTGGGTGTCAGCCCAGCTCCGCTTCAACCAGAGCGACCAGGCCGGCACAGACGGCCTCGGCCTCCCCCTGTGTCGGCGCCTCGACCATCACCCGTACCAGCGGTTCGGTGCCCGATGGCCTGACCAGTACCCTGCCTTTGCCCTTCAGCTCCTCGTTGGCGCGGTCGACCGCCGTCCAGACGGTGTCGGCCCCGGCGATCGACTCACGGTCGGCGACCTTGACGTTCACCAGCGTCTGCGGCAACTTCGCCATCACGGCCGAGTCGGCCAGGTCGCGTCCGCCGAGTGCCGCGAGCAGCATCAGCGCCGCGGCGATGCCGTCGCCGGTCGGCGCGTAATCGGTCGAGATGATGTGGCCGGACTGCTCCCCGCCGAGCATCCACTGCTTCTCCCTCAGTCCTTCGAGAACGTAGCGGTCGCCGACGCTGGTGACTTCGACCTCGATCCCGGCGGCATCCATCGCCTGATGGAAACCGTAGTTGCTCATGACCGTGACCACGACCCCCCCACCCAGGTTGCCGCGCGCGGTCCGGTCGGTGGCGATGAGGGCGACGATCTCGTCTCCGTCATGAACCTTTCCGTCACGGTCAACGGCCAGCACCCGGTCGCCGTCGCCGTCAAACGAGAAACCGATGTCCGCCCCGGAGTTCGGCATCGAAGCAGCCAGGCTGCCGACGTGGGTCGAGCCGCAATCGAGATTGATGTTGCGTCCGTCCGGTTCGGCGGCAATCAGTTCGACCTCGGCTCCGAGCCGTGTGAAGATCTCACCGGCGACCCTGTAGGTGGAGCCGTTGGCGCAGTCGAGCAGAACGCTCGTACCCGACAGATCGAGCCGGAAGCAGGACTCCAGGGCGCGCAGGTAATCGCGCTCCGCGCCGTTGAGCGTTTCGATCCGGCCGGGGCGATCCACCGGTACCGGCGGATCATGAATGAGCCTCTCGACCCTGGCTTCCGTCTCGTCGTCCAGCTTGCCCTCCTTGCCGGCAAACAGCTTGATGCCGTTGTCCCAGAACGGGTTGTGGGAAGCAGAGACGACCGCAGCGAGATCGAATCCATAGCTGCGCGAAAGCAGTAGCGCAGCGGGAGTCGGCAACACGCCGCCGAGATAGACCTCCCCTCCGGCCTCGGCCACACCGGCGGCCAGCGCCGATTCCAGCATCGGGCCGGATTCGCGCGTATCCCGGATGACCAGAACCCTGGGACGTCCGGTTTCCAGGGCGGCAGTTCCGGCACGGCCGATCGAGAGCGCGAGCTCCGCAGTCAGGAGATCGCCTACCTTGCCACGGACTCCGTCCGTGCCGAAGAGCTTTCCTGGCGGCACAGCCACCTGCGGTTCAGCGCTTGGAGAACTGGGGCCGCTTGCGGGCCTTCTTGAGGCCGGCCTTGCGCCGTTCCTTGGCCCGGGCGTCACGGGTCAGAAAACCGCGACGTTTGAGCTCGGGGCGAAGTTCGGAGTCGACTTCGGTCAGGGCGCGGGCGATGCCATGACGGGCTGCGCCTGCCTGGCCGCTGATTCCGCCGCCGTGAACCCGGATGCGGATGTCGACGTTCGACTCGTAGCCGGTGACGGCCAGCGGCGAGTTGACCACGGTGCGGTGACGGGCACGGGGGAAGTACTCCTCGATGTCACGATCGTTGATCGTGACCTTGCCGTCGCCGGCCAGAACGACGACCCGGGCGACCGAGCGCTTGCGCTTGCCGGTGGCGATGTAACGGGCACCCTTGTCGATCTTCGCCGGAGCGGGACGGGGCGGGGCCTCATCCTCGTCCTCGCCGTCTGATTCGGTGGCTTCGCGCTCGGCTCGTTCCTCTTCCTCGGCTTCGAGACGGGCGCGCTCCTCGGCGCTGAGTTCGGTTTCCGGTTCGACCGGGATCGGCTCGAGGTCCGCACCGGGCGGAAGGTCCGAGCCGGCCTTCGCCTCCGCGGCGGCTTCTGCCACAGATTCTTCGACGACGACCTCTTCGACCACGGCTTCTTCGACGCCGGCCCCTTCTTCGACTGCCTCCCCGTCTTCGGTGACGGTTTCGGTCCCGACCGACTCGGTCTCGACTTCACCCTCGGGGGTGGCGACTTCGGTCTGGTCGAGCTCGACCTCTACTTCGACCTCGGAGTCTTTGCTGCGCTCTTCTTCGCTCACTTCTGGATCTCCATCGGCTTCGGCTGCTGGGCCTGGTGGGTGTGGTCGGGGCCCGCGAAGACCTTGAGCTTGAGCAGCTGCTGACGGCCGAGCTTGTTCCTCGGAAGCATGCCTCGGACTGCCTTGCGGATCACTTCTTCCGGCTGCTTGTCGAGCATCTCGGCGAGGGTCCGGGACTTGACGCCGCCGGGATAACCGCTGTGGCGCCAGTAGGTCTTCTGGTTGAGTTTGTCACCGGTGACCCGGATCTTCTCCGCATTGACCACGACGACGAAGTCGCCGGTATCGATGTGGGGCGTGAAGTCCGGCTTGCGCTTGCCACGCAGGGCATCGGCGATCTGGGTGGCGAGACGACCCAGCGTCCGCCCCTCGGCGTCGACGAGGTACCAGTCTCTCTGGCGATTGGATGGGGTGGCTACGTAAGTCTTCATGGCGTTGATGAGCGCGGACCAGCGTTTGCTGCGGACGCGGCCTGCGCATGATAGGGAACCCGCTCGCCGCACGCCTTTCCGGTCCCTATACTGACCCCAGTCAAAGCCTAACCTGTGCCGATACCGGCCGGGGCGGAGGACCCAGAGGGGAGATTTTTCCCCAAGGGGCGAATCGGAGGCAATTAATGCTCCGTAGCGCAACTCTTTCAGCGCGAGCCCGCCAGCTAACTCCGCAGGCATCAGAAAGAGCATTGATCAAGACAGCTACATACGCAACCGCAGTCGCTCTCTTCGCGGCTCTTCTCGGGCTGACCGCCCACGCTTCGGCGGCTATCACGACCGACGGTGGCCTGACCGTCCCCGGCGTGCCGAAGATCAAGGATGTCGTCTGCGTTTCGGGCTGCATCAAGATCCGTACCTCCAGCTCCGGTGGCACCGTCCAGGTAACCGGCACCGGGATGAATCAGGTGAGCTTCGTCAATTTCGCCGGCAAACCGAAGCGGGTGAAGGCCGAGCCGACCAGCTCGTCCGCCTCGAGCCTGCTGGTCGAAGTGCCCGACGGTGCCGCAACGGGGCGAATTCGGGTGATCAGCTCGACCGGATCCGTCTCCTCTCCTTCCGAGGCGGTACTCGGGATCGGCGAATCTCCGGTGGTTCAGAACTCGCCGCTCAGGATCAGCGACGCTTCGACCACACCGTCGATCGCCTACCAGTACGGAGCACGGCGGCCCCGCCTCGACTTCGTGGTCAGCGGCGGGCGGGCGAAGAACGATCTGCGGATCGACATCGTCAACGCCTCCGGCTCGGTGCTCGCCAGCCGCACCAGGCTCGGAGTCGAACGCGGTACCAGCCAGAAGGTGACCTGGAACGGCAGGTCGGGTCGCAGGCCGGCACCCAGCGGCCGCTACCGGTTCGTGGTGCGCTCGATCGACGGGACAGCGGCCGTGCTTTCAAAGGGACTGACCCGGGCCAGGGCCAGAGCTTCCCGGACGCGTGCGCCCGATCCGCTCGGCTTCCGGCTTTACGGCTACGTCTTTCCGGTCCGGGCCGGCCATTCCTTTGGTGACGGGATCGGCAGCGGGCGTGGCCATCAGGGCCTCGACATCATGGCCGGGTGCGGTACGACCCTCATCGCGGCCCGCGGTGGAACGGTTTATTACAACGCGTACCAGGCGGGTGGCGCCGGCAACTACCTGGTGATCAACCTCGCCGGAACCCGCAAGGAAAGCCACGTCTACATGCACCTGCTCAAACCCTCTCCACTGAAGGTCGGCAGCAGGGTCAAGACCGGCCAGAAGATCGGCGTGGTCGGCAGCACCGGTCGCAGCAGCGCCTGCCATCTCCACTTCGAACACTGGTCCTCCCCCGGCTGGTACCAGGGCGGGACCTTCCTCGACCCGACCGGCCCGGTCAAGCGCTGGGACCGCTACAGCTGAACCCGGCCCGGGTGGCCGTTGACCGGGTAAACCGGCCTTCCCATCGACCCGGCGTCACAGGACCAGCTTGACCCGCCGGGACCGGCGGACCGGACACGCCGGGCGCGACCGGATGTGTCACGGGTACCCGGGGTTGGTTCAGGCTAGAGTCCCGCTTCCCGCGACGGCGAAAGAAGGCCTTGGAGACCCGGATCAGAATCGCCCTTTTCACCCTGGCCCTGCTGTTCGGAGCCGGAACGGCTGTCGGCACAGCTGCGGCCGATACCGGCACGTGGAAGCTCGCACCTACCCCCGGTGGATATGAGGCTGCCTGGACCTCCCCGGAGCCACTGCCCGTCACCTCCGATCGTCCCGAGATCCTGCTCGACGGTGAGTCACTCGGGCCGGCCACCGTCTCCCCGGACGGCCGTGAGCTTTCGATTTTCGTTCCGGGAGACGGCCCGCCCGCGATCGACAGGCTGGACGTGCGGCTCTCCGGGCGGACCCTGGATGAACCACCGGCCGCAGCACCGCCTCCGGCCGGTCCGGCGTGGATCGCCCCGGCCGGGTCGGTTGACGACCTCGGTTTCGATCCCGGACAGAACGGCACCGAACCGATCCGGGTGTCCAACTACACGGCTCGTTCCTTCAGCTACCCGGGTCTGCGCCGCAAACTCGAGACGGCCGGTCATGTGGTCGCCCCAAGCGATGCGACGGTGGCCGCCACCGCGCCGCTGGTCCTCTTCCTGCACGGCCGTCACTCGACCTGTTACGACCCGGGCAAGCGACGCCCGGAGGCCAACAACTGGCCCTGCCGGCCCGGAACCAGGCCAGTCCCCAGCTACCTCGGCTACGACTACCTGCAGCGCAATCTCGCAAGCCAGGGGTTCGTGACGGTATCGATCGCCGCCAACGGCATCAACGCTCAGGACGACGTCCTGTCGGACGGCGGGGCCCGTGCCCGGGCCGCCCTGATCCGGCGCCACCTCGACCTCTGGGCCGGCTGGGTTGCCTCGGGCAGGCACAGGGCCGATCTCGGCCGGGTGATCCTGGTCGGGCACAGCCGTGGCGGCGAGGGTGCGAACCGGGCCTCCGGGGAGATCCCGGCCACAGCCCCCTACCGGATCGCCGGCCAGATCCTTCTCGCCCCGACCAACTTCGCCCGCCAGACTGCCGCCTATATCCCGACCGTCACCGCCCTGCCGTATTGCGATGGCGACGT
>JAUQWL010000210.1 GCA_030835185.1 Solirubrobacterales bacterium
CGCCACCGGTTTCTTCAGCCAGACCGAACGGGAGTACGTGAAGCTGCTCCTACGCCCCCACGAGCTCGCTTCCCGAATCCAGGCGGCCCGCGCCCGGGAGGCCAGGACGGAATCCAGGCAGGGTCTCTCCGAGGTCTACGACGTCGAGCAGATGAACGAGGACATGCGCGACTGACCCGACCGCCCTCATCGTCGGAGCTCTGGATGGAGTCGACAAAACGGGCCGCAGGACCGGATCGACATCGAAAGCCTGAAGGCGGCGCGCTGCGAACCCTAGGGTGTGGCCTCGACTTCGGTCCCGGCATCGGCCCGGTCCCTGAGACTTTCGCCTCTGTAGGGGAAGAGGGCCTGACGGGTGTGGGCCCGGTAGACGTGGGTAGGGGCATTCGGCATGACGGTCGAGGCGATCGTACGCCAGAAGTAGGCCCAGGCGGTGAGCAGGCGGACGGCGAAGGCGGCTGGGGCTGAGCCGTGCTTTTTCATGTAGAGGTCGCGATTGCGATGGAACTCGACGATCCGGGGCAGGCCGGATGAGAGGTCGCTGGAGAGCTGGTTGTGGTGGACCGCTCCTGCGCCGGGTACGTAGAGCGTGTGCCGGCCGTGGTCGGCCAGGCGACGGCAGAAGTCGCACTCGTCGTAGTAGACGAAGAACTGCGGGTCCAGCCAGCCGACCTGCCCTGCCGCTTCCCGCCGGACCATCATCGCGCTCGACTGGACCCAGTCGACCCGGCGGGTCACGCTTCCCTTGCTCTGGACGGTCAGACGCGAGTGGAGGAACAGTGCGCCGATCGCCGCCGTCTTCACACCCGGGAACTTCCAGGCGCAGGCGTACGGGACTCCGTCGCCGTCGAAGAGCCGGGCCCCGGCCGCGCCGGCCTCCGGATCCGCATCGAGCGCGTCGACCAGGGCCTCGACCGAGCCCGGCATCAGCTCGGAGTCTTCGTTCAGCAGCAGGCAGTAGCGGCCCTTCGCCCGCTTCAACAGAGCCGTGTCGTTGGCCGCCTTGCCCTCTTTGGCCTTGAGTGCAACCACCTCGGCCTCGGGGTGGTTTTCCTGCACGGCTTCCACCGAACCGTCGCTGGAGAAGTTGTCCAGCACCAGGATCTCGCGATTCAGTCCCGCCGGGTGGTTTGCCTCGATTGCGGCGAGGCAGTCGAGCAGGTAATCGCGGCCGTCGTTGTTGACCACGCAGTAGGTGAGGTCGATGTCCACTGCCGCCCACGATAATCAGAGGATGCGGGTAAAGCTTGTCGACCCCTCGGCGTTCACGCCTCCCTATGACCGGGCCCTGGCCCGGGCACTGGCTGCCGCGGGGGCCCGGGTCGAGTTGATCACTTCCGAGTTCCTCTACGGCCCGGTGCCGGAGGCGGAAGGCTATGAAGTCAGCGAGACCTTCTATCGCCGCACCGCCCGCCGCGGTCTCGACGCCCGCGGCCGGTTGCCGCTGAAACTGGCCGAGCACCTGCCGGACATGCTTCGCCTGCGTGGCCTGCTGGACGGCGATGTCACCCACTACCAGTGGTTGACCATGCCGGCCCTCGACCATCTGCTGATCCCCGGTCGCGGACCGAAGGTGATGACCGCCCACTACGTCGCTTCGCCCGAACCGAAATGGTGGGAGTTGACCACGGCCCAGCGCACCTTCGGTTCGATGGACGCGGTGATCGCCCACTCCGAAAACGGAGCCCGGCGGCTGCAGGAGCTTATCGGCCTGCAGGCCGACCGGATTCGGGTCATCCCTCACGGCGCCTTCGACTACCTGACCAGACTGCCGGACGAGGCTCCCCTGCCGATCGAACTCGAAGGGGCGGAGGGTCCGGTCATCCTCTTTTTCGGCCTGATGCGTCCCTACAAGGGAATCGACACCCTGCTGGAGGCGTTTTCCGGGGTCGAAGGGGCCGAACTCTGGGTCGTCGGCAACCCGCGCATGGAGCTGGCCGACCTGATCGAGCGCAGTCGCGGCCTCCCCGGTCGGGTGCGGTGGCTGCCCCGCTTCATCGAGGATCGCGAGATCCCGGCCATCATGAGGGCGGCCGACGTGCTGACCCTGCCCTACCGCGACATCGAGCAGTCAGGAGTGCTCTACACCGGTCTGGCTTTTGGCAAGGCGATGGTGCTGAGCGACGTCGGAGGCTTCGGTGAGGTCGCCCGCAGGCACGACGCGGCGCGGCTCGTCCCGCCGGAGGACCCGGCCGCACTGGCCACCGTCCTGAGCGAACTCACCACGAACGAAGCGACCCGGCGCGACCTGGAAGAGAGAGCTACGGCCGCGGCCGCCGGCCCGTACTCGTGGAGCGACATCGCCAGGAGCACGATGCGCCTTTACCGCGAGGTCGGGGCATGACCGCCTACGTCGCGTTTCTCTTCTGGTTCTCGGTCGCCCTGCTCCTCTTCACTCACGTCGGCTATGCGATCGTGCTCTGGATCCTCGGCGCACTCGGCTTCGGCAGCAAGGCCGGTCACATCCGCGGCAACCGGGTCGGCAGCTTCCCCTCGCTGACCGCGGACGAACCGGACACCGACGAGAACCTGCTGCCGATGGTTACCCTGATAATCGCCGCCTACAACGAAGAAGAAGTGATCGCGGCGAAGGTGAAGAACGCGCTGGAACTCGAGTACCCGCGCGAGCGGCTGCAGATCATCGTCGCCTCGGACGGATCGAAGGACGCCACGGTGCAGCTGGCCCGGGAGGCGGGCGCCGATCTGGTGCTGGACCTCCCCCGCGGCGGCAAGATCCCGGCCCAGAACGCCGCCGCGGAAGTGGCGGCGGGCAGTCTGCTGGCTTTCTCCGACGCCAACTCGACCTGGGAACCCGGCGCCCTGATCGAGCTTCTCGAGCCCTTCCGCGATCCTCGGGTCGGTTACGTCTGCGGTCAGGTCCGTTTCGTCGGTCCGGACGGCGGAAACCTGGAAGGCACCTACTGGCGGTACGAGATGAAGGTGCGGGAACTCGAGTCGGACCTCGCCGGGGTGACCGCCGGGAACGGTGCGATCTACGCGGTCCGGGCCGAGCGCTATATCGCGCTCCGGCCGTCCGGTAGCCACGACCTCTCATTTCCGTTCGCGCTCGCGAAGCAGGGATCGTTTTCGCTCTACCGGCCGGGAGCCCGGGCTGAGGAGAAAGTCGTGCCGAGCCTCGAGGGCGAGCTTGCGCGAAAGCGGCGCATGATGATCGGCCTTTGGGACATCGTGGTCGGCGAAGGCATGACCGATGTCCGCGGATACAGCCCGCTCTACCTGTTCGAGGTCATCACGCACCGCTTTCTGCGCTACCTCAGCCCGGTCTTTCACGTGGTCACCTTCGTCGGCAACATCGTCCTGATCGGTGCCGGCACGATCTACCAGGTGACCCTCGCCGTTCAGGTGCTCATCCTGATCGCGGCGTTGCTCGGCCGCTGGATCCCGCTGCTCCCCTTCCGGGTGAGTCGCTACTACGTGCTGGTCACCTTCTCAATCGCGCTCGGCTTCTGGGACAGGTGGCGTAAAGGCGCGCCGGGCCACTGGGAGAAAGCCGAGGGCACCAGGTGAACCGCACGTGTGACGTGATCGGTGCCGGCATCGCCATGGTGCTGACCGCGCCGCTGATGCTGGTCTCGGTGATCCTGATCCACCTCGAAGGAGGAGGCAAGGCGATCTACCGCCAGTCCAGGGTCGGGTTGGGCGGAACCGAGTTCCAGATGCTCAAACTGAGGACGATGGTCCACGGGAGCGATCCGGTCGGAGTCGGCACGATCGTCGGCCGGGACGACCCCCGGGTCACCAGGATCGGGCGCTTTCTGCGGCGGACCTCGCTCGACGAGCTACCCAACCTGATCAACGTGCTGCGTGGGGAAATGGCGCTGGTCGGTCCGCGGCCGACGATCCCGGCCCAGGTCGCCGGCTACACGGACCGCCAGAAGCGTCGCCACGAGGTCAGGCCGGGAATCACCGGCTGGGCCCAGGTCCAGGGCCGTGCCGGCATCCCCTGGGAAGAACGGATCGAACTGGACATCGAGTATGTCGAGCGCCGCTCCCTGCTGCTCGACCTGAGGATCCTGTGGAAGACGATCTGGTTGACCGTGACCGGACACGGCCTCGCCCCCGACTGAGTACGTCCGTTTCTCTACCCTTCCGGTGATGCGAATCGGCGAGATCATCGAATCCCGGCGACCGGTGTTCTCGGTCGAGTTCTTCCCCTCCAAGACCGACGAGGGTCGTCGCCGGCTGCTCGAAACGGCCCGGGAGCTCTCCGCGCTCGAGCTCGACTTCGTCTCGGTCACCTACGGAGCGGGTGGATCGACCCGGGAAGGCACCGTTGACATAACCCGTGCCCTGAAGGAAGACCTCGGACTCGAAGTGATGGCTCACCTGAGTTGCGTCGGCGAGCGGCGGGAAGGCCTGGCCGCCACTCTCGACCGCCTGGAGGAGCTGGGGATAGAGAACATCTTCGCCCTGCGAGGCGATCCTCCGCGCGGCGAAACCGATTTCGTCCAGACCGAAGGCGGACTCGGCAGTGCCGCTGAACTGGCTACCTTCATCTCCGAAAACTACGACTTCGCGGTCGGCGGAGCCTGTTTTCCCGAGGTTCATCCGGAGGCACCCGACCTCGATACCGACCTGACCTACCTGAAGACCAAGGTCGATGCCGGAGCCGACTTCCTGATCACCCAGCTCTTCTTCGACAACCGCGTCTATTTCGACTTCGTCGAAGCCGCCCGTGCCAAGGGCATCGAGGTGCCGATCATCCCGGGGATCATTCCGGTCACCGGCTTCGCCCACACCAAACGGATCTGCGCACTCTGCGATTCGTCGATCCCGCCCGGGCTCGAGTCGGCGATGCTTGCCGCCGAAGGCGACCCGGAAGCCGAGTTCAACCTCGGGGTCGCGTACGCTGCCCAGCAGAGTGCCGAGCTGCTGGCCGCCGGCGCACCGGGCATCCACTTCTACGCCCTGAACAAGGCTCCGGCCACCCGTGCGGTACTGGGCGCGCTGCGCGCCGCCCGGCCCTGGCTGGCCCCTCACGAAAGGGCCTGGACGGCCGGCCGCGATCCGGTCGGTTGAGGCCCGGGGCTCAGGAGCGGTAGGCGGGAAAGAAGCCGCCGTCCGGATCGGCGCCGGCCTCGCGGCTCAGCCGGTCATAGGCATTCCGGTTGCAGATCAGCTCCGAGGTGAACCACTGTTCTTCGCGGTTGGCGAAGCCGCGTTTGAATTCTTCGAGCCGGTCCCCGGGGGCGATGCCTCCGCCGAGATTGAGCGGCAGGCCCATTTCTGCCGCCAACTCGATCATGCCGGCGAGCAGGTTCTTCATCGGCGAGTCCCGGAGAAACTCATCGGCGGTGCCGGAGAGGTAGTAGTGAAGCAGTCCGTCGGATGCGGCTGCGATCGACGCGGCCGCGATACCTCCCTCCGGCTCACGGGCCACGACAAGCCAGGTGCGGGGCGAAGCCAGTATCCGATCGAAGTAATCCGCCGAAAAGTAGTAGCGCGCGGCCGCCCGGGTGCGCTCCATGGTTTCGGTGTAGGCCGCGAGAAAGGCGGTGCGAAGTCCCGCGCCCGTCTCCGGGCCGGCCGAGACTTCGATCGAGTAGCCGCGCTTGACGTTCTTGCGGATCTGCTGCCGGTCGCTCATCCGGCTCTTGGGATCGAGCGCCGGATCGGCCAGCAGGCAGACGTTTCGAGGTGTTGCCCGGGTCAGCGGCGGCTCGGCCGGAAGTGCGTGCCGGACGAATGCCGAGACCAGCCCGGTCGGCCCGAAGTCGATCCCGTCGGGATCGACCGGAAGGCGGGATGATCCGCGCCTCACGCCGAATCCCGGGTAACCGTATGGTGAGACCGCGTCGATGCCGCCGCCCGGGATCTCCCGCACGATCAGCGGCGCCACCAGTTCCGCACCGCCGGCAGGGTCGCCGGACCGGCCGGCAGCGGCAGCGGTACCTCGCCCGGACTCCCGGCCTGTCGGCGAGATCACCAGCGAGTGGGTCACGCCTTCGGCCCCGAGGAAGTCCGGGCAGCGGAAGAACTCGTCTTCGTCCGAGGCCGCGGTCCCGCCGTCTTCGATCAACTCCGCTGCGTGCTCGATGGTGCCTGCCTCGCTCACGTCGGTCGGCTTACCACTTGGAGACGGCGGCGAAGAACTGCTCCGGGGAGGCGCCCCAGATCTCGCAGTCGATCAACTCACCGCCACGCTTGATGTGGCCGGGCATGACGCCCTCGTACTCCCAGCCCTGGGCGGCCACGACCTTCTTCGCGGCCGCGTTGAAGGCCGGGATGCGACCGTAGATCCGGTGTGCGCCGAACTCCTCGAACGCCTTGGTCACGGTCAGTCGCTCTGCCCAGCGACCGACGCCGCGCCCGCGCACCTCGTCGCCGATCAGGCAGCCGAGCTCCGGAGCGGTCTGGCGAAACAGCCCGTAGAGCGCGGTGAAGCCGACCGGCTGCTCGATTCCCGGTACGACGATGGCGTACTTGCGGTCTTCGCCTTCATTGCGGACGGCGGCCGCGGTCCAGCCGGCTGCCTGCTCTGGCGAGAAGCTCTCGCGCTCCTCCATGAGAGTCTTCGTCGCTTCGCGATTGTTGAACCAGCGGTGGACTGCATCAGCATCCTCGGGGCGGAACTCGCGGATCGATACGGGGGGAGTGGTCGGGTCGGGCATGTCCGCAGTCTAGGCCGCGCGTGCCGGTCACTTCGGCCCGGCCGGCCGGAGGGTCAGGTCCTGGCGCGCCGCTTGAAGATCGCGTCGATCTGTTCGAGCGACTTGCCCTTGGTTTCGGGGACGAACTTCCAGCAGAACCAGAGCGTGACCAGCCCGACCGCACCGTAGAGCCAGAAGGCCCCGACCTCGGTCAGCAGGTCGATCAGGCCGAGGAAGGTGAGTGAGACCAGGAAGTTGAAGAACCAGTTGGTCATCGTGCCGGCCGCGGCGGCTTTGCTACGGACCGAGAGTGGGTAGATCTCGGCGTTGAGCAGCCAGAAGATCGGTCCGAGGCTGATCGCGAAGGAGGAAACGAAGACCATCAGTGAACCGATTGCCAGTACCGTCGAGACTGTCTCCGGTATGCCCCCGATGAAGGCCAGGCCAAGCGAAAACAGCGAAGCCGACATTCCGCTCACTCCGATGAAAAGCAGGGTGCGCCGGCCGACCCGATCGAGAAGCCTCAGTGCGACGACCGTCATGAGCACATTGGTTATGCCGACGCCGAGCGAGGCCAGGATGGCCGACGAGGCCGAATCGATTCCGGTCGACTGGATGATCGTCGGCGCGTAGTAGATGACCGTGTTGATCCCGGTGATCTGCTGGAGGATTGCCAGACCGAGGCCGACCACGAGCGCTGCCTGCACGGCGGGCTTCCTCAGGTCCTTCCAGTTGCCGGTGTCGCCGCCCATGCTCGACTGAATCTCTCCGATCTCCAGGTCGATCGCCTCAGCTCCCGCCGGCCTGACCATCGCCAGCGCTTTTCTGGCCCCTTCGACATCGTCGTCCATGAGCAGCCAGCGTGGGCTGTTCGGCAGACGGATGATGCCGATTCCCATTGCGATTGCCGGAACCGCACCCAGACCGAGCATCCAGCGCCAGCCGTCGCCGACGTCGGTGAAGGCGTAGCCGACGAGGTAGGCGACGAGAATGCCGATCGTGACCGCGAGCTGGAAGAAGGTGACCAGGCTGCCACGCAGGTCCGGTGGTGCAACCTCGCTGATGTAGACCGGTGCGACGGCCGAAGCGACTCCGATCCCGAAACCGATCACCGCGCGGGAGAGGATCAGGATCAGGGGCCCGGGGCTGACAGCCGAGACGATCGCTCCGACCACGAAGATTGCTGCGGCGACCAGGATCAGGGAGCGGCGGCCGTGGCGGTCGGCACCTTTGCTCGCGAACCATGCGCCACCGACCGCACCGATCGGAACCGCACCGACGACCATGCCTGCCTGGAGGCTGTTGAGGCTGAAATCCGGTGTGATCGTGAGCAGCGCACCGGCGATGATCCCGGTGTCGTAACCGAACAGCAGACCGGCGAGCCCGGCTATCGCGGCCGTGATCGTTACGTTGCGCTTCGCCTGCGCGGCGCTTGCCTCGCTCCCACTCACACCGGCATCCTTCCACGAATCACCGGACGCCGGCGGTAATGATGTGGGCGATGAGCATCGTGGCCCGACAGAAATCGATCAGCACTGCCGCCGCACGGCGGGTTGCGCTCGCCGCCCAGGGTTTCGATGCGGAGCGGCCGGCCGGCAAAGTCACGATGCGCCACCTCGACCGCATGCTTTCCCGCACCGGCCTGATCCAGATCGACTCGGTCAACGTTCTCGCCCGGGCCCATCTGATGCCGCTCTACTCACGCTCCGGCCCATACGACATCGGCCTGATCGAGCGGGCCTCGTCGGAAGACCCGCGGCGACTCGTCGAGTACTGGGCGCATGAGGCTTCCCTGATCCCGCCGGGGACCCGCCGTTTGCTGACCTGGCGCATGGAGCGCGCCCATCTCGACGGCTGGAAGAGCGTGCGAAGTGCGGCCTCGCAAATCGGGCTGCTGGCAGCGGTCCTTGCGGAGATCGAGCGGGAAGGCCCGGTGACCGCCACCGAAGTGGGTGCCGCGATCGACCCCGGCCACATCCCGGACAAGAGCGACTGGGGCTGGAACTGGCCACCGGTCAAGAGCGCGCTCGAGTACCTGTTCTGGGCGGGCCGCATCACTTCCGCCTCGCGCAGTCCCCAGTTCGAGCGGCGCTACGACCTCCCCGAGCGGGTGCTTCCGGCCCCGGACCTTCCCGAACCCGATCGGGCGGAATCGTTCGAGCGGCTGATCGAGATCTCCGCCCGCGCCCACGGGATCGCCACTGCCGGTTGCCTGCGCGATTACTTTCGCCTGCCTGCCGCCGGGGTGAAGCCGGCGATCGCCTCGCTGGTCGGGGACGGCCGCCTGATCCCGATCGGGTGTGAGGCTTTCGAGGCCCCCGCGTACCTCCATCACGAGGCGAAGCGCCCGCGCCGGGTGGAGGGACGCGCCCTGCTCTCACCGTTCGATCCGCTCGTCTTCGAACGGGCGAGGACCGAAAGCCTGTTCGGCTTCCGCTACCGGATCGAGATCTACGTACCCAGGCACAAACGGGTTCACGGTTACTACGTGCTGCCGTTCCTGCTGAACGAGGCGCTGGTCGCACGGGTCGACCTCAAGGCCGACCGCGAGCAATCGTTGCTGCGAGTCCAGGGCGCGTTCGCCGAGGCCGGCGCGCCACCCGAAACCGCCGCCGAGCTGGCCGCCGAGCTCGAAACGATGGCCGGCTGGCTCGGCCTCGACGCGATCGAGGTGTCCGGCAACGGCCCCCTGGCCGGGGCCTTGACGAAGGCTGTCGGTTGAGCGGCACCGGGCCGGTCAGAGGCCGCTACGCCCCGTCCCCGACCGGGCAACTGCATCTCGGCAATCTGAGAACGGCGATCCTGGCCTGGCTCTCGGCCCGCGCTGCCGGTGGTGAGTTCGTCCTTCGTATCGAGGACCTGGACTCCGGCCGATCGCGTGAAAAGTGGGTGGAGGTCCAGCTGGGCGAGCTGCGACAGATCGGCATCGACTGGGACGGCGACCCGGTCCGCCAGAGCGGGCGTCACGGGCTTTACTCAGAGGCGATCGGGATCTTGCGGGCAAAGGGGCTTGTCTACGACTGCTTCTGCACGCGGGCGGAGATCCGCGAAGCTGCCTCGGCGCCGCACGGCGACCTGCCTGAAGGTGCCTATCCGGGAACCTGCCGCGACCTCACGGCGAGTCAGCTCCGGGATCGCCTGGCGGAGGACCGGCCACCGGCGCTTCGGGTGCGCGCCGAGGCCGCCACGTACGAATTCGAGGATGTGCTGTGTGGAACGGTCGGCGGGCGGGTTGACGACTTCGTCGTTCGCCGGAACGACGGAGATTTCGCCTACAACCTCGCGGTGGCCGCAGACGACGCCGATCAGCAGGTGACGGAAGTGGTCCGCGGGGCAGATCTGCTCGAGACCACCGGTCGCCAACTGTGGCTTTACCGGCAGCTCGGCCTGACCCCTCCTTCCAGGTGGGTCCACGTGCCGTTGATGCTCGGTCAGGACGGTGCCCGTCTCGCCAAACGCCACGGTGCGGTCACGCTCGAAGAGCGGCTGGCCCGTGGTGAGACGATCGCCGGGGTTGTCGGTGAGCTGGCCGGTTCGGTCGGCCTCGTCCCGGAAGACAGTCGGTTGATGCCCGCGGATCTACTGGCCGGTTTCGGTTGGCAGAGCATCCGCGGATCCGGTTGACCGCCACCCCGTCCCGGCAGAGGAATGCCCCTCCGGTCAT
>JAUQWL010000211.1 GCA_030835185.1 Solirubrobacterales bacterium
TGGCGCTGACCGGCAAGGAACAGGAAACCGATTACCTCAAGGGCCTTGGCGCCAAGGAAGTCATGCTGCGCCAGTCCCTCGACCTCGCGAAAATCAAACCCCTGGGCAGCGAGACCTGGGCCGGCGCGGTGGACAATCTGGGCGGCGACGTGCTGTCCTGGATGGCGAGCACCATGAAGATCGGCGGCACGCTGGCCAGCATCGGCCTGGCGGCGGGGTTCCAGTTCAACACGACGGTGATGCCTTTCATCCTGCGGGGCGTCAGCCTGCTGGGCATCGATTCGGTCAATTGTCCGATGGCTCAACGCGCCGAGGTCTGGCGCCGCCTCGGCGGCGACATGAAGCCGGCTCACCTGGCTGCCCTCACGCGCACCATCGGCTTCGATGAGTTGCCCGGCGTGTTCGACGATTTCATCCAGGCGAAGATCAAGGGACGCGTCGTCGTCCGCATCGCCAAATAAACGGCCTTACCCGGGTCACAACAATCGAGAAAGAGGAGTGTCATGAGCACCTACCAGGAGTTTTACAAGCGGTCCATCGAACAGCCCGACGCCTTCTGGAGCGAGCAGGCGCAACTGATCGACTGGCACAAGCCGCCCCAGAAGGTCTGCGACTACTCGAAGCCGCCTTTCGTCAAATGGTTCTCCGGCGGCGAAACCAACCTCTGCTACAACGCCGTGGATCGCCACGCTGCGAAGCGTCCGAACGACCGTGCGCTGATCTACGTCTCGACCGAAACCAACGAAGAGAAGATCTACAGCTTCGCCGAACTGAAGACCGAGGTCATGCGCATGGCCGCGATCATGCAGTCCCTCGGCGTGACCAAGGGCGATCGCGTCCTCATCTACATGCCGATGATCGCCGAGGCGACCTTCGCCATCCTGGCCTGCGCCCGCATCGGCGCCATCCATTCGGTGGTGTTCGGCGGCTTCGCCTCCGGCTCCCTGGCGACGCGCATCGACGACGCCAAGCCCAAGCTGATCGTTTCCTCCGACGCCGGCATGCGCGGCGGCAAGGGCGTGCACTACAAGCATCTGCTCGACGAAGCCTGCAACCTCGCCGAGTTCCCGCCCGAGAAGGTGCTGATGGTCGATCGCGGCATCGACAAGGACTTCGCCAAGGTGGCCGGCCGCGACGTGGATTATGCGACCCTGCGCGCCCAGCACATGAATGCCGACGTGCCCTGCGTCTGGATGGAGTCCTCCGAGCCTTCCTACATCCTCTACACCTCCGGCACCACCGGCAAACCGAAGGGCGTGCAGCGCGACACCGGCGGCTATGCCGTGGCGCTGGCCTCGTCGATGAAGCACATCTTCGTCGGTGGCGTGGGCGAGACGATGTTCTCCACCTCGGATATCGGCTGGGTCGTCGGCCACAGCTATATTATTTATGGTCCGCTGATCGCCGGCATGGCGACGGTGATGTACGAAGGCACGCCCATCCGTCCCGACGCCGGCATCTGGTGGCAGTTGGTCGAGAAGTACAAGGTCAATGTCATGTTCTCGGCGCCCACCGCGATCCGCGTGCTGAAGAAGCAGGACCCGGCCTATCTCAAGAAGCACGACCTGTCGTCCCTCAAGCACCTGTTCCTTGCCGGCGAGCCGCTGGATCAGCCGACCCACGAGTGGATCATGGATGCGTTGCAGTTGCCGGTGATCGACAACTACTGGCAGACCGAGACCGGCTGGCCGATGCTTTCCACCGTGCGCGGCGTCGAGGACACCAAGAGCAAGTTCGGCACGCCGAGCTTCCCGGTGTTCGGCTACAACCTGAAGATAGTCCGCGAGGACGGTACCGAGTGCAATGCCAACGAGAAGGGCATCGTTGGCGTCCTGCCGCCGCTGCCGCCCGGCTGCCTCTCCACCGTGTGGGGCCAGGACGACCGCTTCGTCAGCACCTATTTCAGCCTGTTCAAGGAGCCGCTGGTCTATAGCTCCTTCGACTGGGGCATCAAGGACGACGAGGGCTACCACTTCATCCTCGGCCGCACCGACGACGTCATCAACGTGGCCGGTCACCGTCTCGGCACCCGCGAGATCGAGGAGGCCGTGCAGGCGCACGCCGCCATCGCCGAAGTGGCCGTGGTGGGCGTCAACGACCAACTCAAGGGCCAGGAGCCTGTGGCCTTCGCCGTGGTGAAGGATGCCGCGAAGATCGCCACGCCCGAGCTGCGCGAGGCGCTGGAGAAGGAGGTCAAGAAGACGGTGGACGACATCCTCGGCGCCATCGCCCGTCCGAAGCGCGTGCATTTCGTCTCGGGTCTGCCCACGACGCGCTCCGGCAAGATGCTGCGCCGCTCGATCCAGGCGCTGGCCGAAGGCCGCGATCCGGGCGATCTGACCACCATCGACGACCAGTCCACGCTGGAGCAGATCAAGCAGGCGCTGGCGGGTTGAAAATTGTTGTAACGGGGCGCGGGTTCGTATAGAATTCGCGCCTCTTCGGTTCCGCTGCAACGGTATCAGCGTATCGGAACCGCGGTCTGCAGGCGCGTAGCTCAGCTGGTTAGAGCACCACCTTGACATGGTGGGGGTCGTTGGTTCGAGTCCAATCGCGCCTACCAAATTCCGGAGCGGAATCCTGCAGGACGCTCCCGATCAAACCGCCTCCGGGCGGTTTTTTCGTTGACGCTGCGGTCCTCAGGCCGTGATGTCGTGGATGCGTACGCCGATCAGCAGCTGGGCGTCGCCGTCGTTGAAGATGCGGTAGGTGTCGCCGTCGATGACGGTGGTGCCGCCGCTGGTCCAGTGGTTCCCCTCCGCAAGCTGGACGGTGTCGTTGTCGTCGCCCTGAACGATCATCTGGACATGGCCCGCGCCGGTCTCGGCATTCACTACCTGATCCTGCTGTCCGAGGGCCAGCACGTCCTGGCTGGATATTTTCAGCAGGTCGCTGCCGCCCGCCGAGAGATCGATCTTCGCCATGGCGCCGGGCGGCAGCAGGGCGGGATCGACACGGGAAAGGTCCAGGATCCGATCCGGTCCGGCGCTGATCTGCAACCAGACGTCGGCGAGCGCATGCAGGCTGCCGTCGGCGGCTTCGTAGGTGGATTCGAGGCCGATCCAATTGCCGTTCTGGCGGACCGAGACCTCTCCGGCGGCGAGGTCCAGCTGCACGATGCCAAGCTCGGCGAAGCGGTGGAGTTCGCCGGCCTGGGAGACGCCGTCCTGGTTGGCATCCGTCCATACCTGGAGGTTCAGGAAACGGGTGTCGAGGGCGTCGATGCGGCGATCCCCGTTGTCGTCGAGGTCCGCGAGGGCCTGGAAGCCGTCGGCCGCCGTGGTGCCGGTGGCGAGGCGTGTGGCGGAACCGAACAGCTCGGAGCCGTCGTTGATGGCGCCGTCCAGGTTACGGTCGAGGACAAGGAAACCGTCGCTGGGGGCGATCCAGCCCACATGGCTGAGGTTACCCGATGCGGTGAGGTCGAACAGCACGCCATGGTCGATGGCGACCGTCTGCACGCCGTCACCGTTCAGGTCGAGGACGAGAGGCGTCGCGATGCTGTTGATGGCGGCGAGCTGGGCGGAACTCAAGGCGTCCATCTGGGTGGTGGTGAGGGCATCCACCTGGGCCATGGACAGGGTGCTCAGTTGGAAGGTGCTCATCGCCGCCAGATCGGCCGTCTCCAGGGCCGCCACCTGGGCCGTGGTGAGGGCGCCGACCTGGGTGGTCGTCAGGGCGGCCGCCTGGCGGGTCGTGAGGGCGACGATGTCCGCCGTGGTCAAGGCCGCGATGGCGCTGGTGGTCATGACCGCGAGGTCGCGGGTTTCGATGGCGGCGACCTGGGCCGTGGTGAGGGCAGCCGCACTGTCGGCCGTCAGAGCCCGGAACTGGGCCGTCGTCATGGCGACGATGTCGGCGGTCGTGAGGGCGCGGATATCCTCGCCGGCGAGGGCGGCGATCTGGTCGGTGCGGAGGGCGGCGATCTGAAGCGTGGTCATGATCGCGATATCGCCGGTAGCCAAGGCCTCGAACTGGGCGGTGGAGAGGGTCTGGACCTGGAGCGTCGTCAGAGCCCGTACCTGCTGGGTGGTGAGGGCATCGATCTGGGCCGTGGTCAGGGCCATGACCTGGGACGCCGTGAGGGCGGCCACGTCGACGGTATCCAGTGCCACCACGGCCGCGGTGCCCAGAGCGGCCACGTCGGCGGTGTCAAGGGCGCGTACCTGGCCGGTAGTCAG
>JAUQWL010000212.1 GCA_030835185.1 Solirubrobacterales bacterium
TGGCCGATCTGGGGAGCGGCGAGCCCGACACAGTGATCGAAGGAGTTCATCGTGTCGAGCAGATCGCCGACCACCGGCTCGATTTCGTCCGGCTGGGCCGGCGCACAGACCTGCTTGAGCAGCGGGTGGGGGTAAGTCAGAACCTCGCGAACGGCCACGAAAGCCTCAGAGGACTTCGGTTTCGAGCTCGGCCAGGTGCGCTTCGACGTTCTTTTCCTGCGCGAATCCCTGCATGGCCCCGGCCAGGCCCGGGTCGGGCGAGGGGACGGAGACCTCGACCATCATGGTGTAGACCGGGGCCTCGGGCCCACCGGTCCGCCGGGTGCGCAGGTCGGTGATGTTGACCCCGAAGCCGGCCAGCATCGCGGCGACGTCGTGCACGATCCCGGGGCGGTCGGCTCCGTACACGGTCAGCACGTGAGTCGGGCCGGCTCCGCGGTCGAGGTCGGCGACCGGACTGACTGTGACACCTGCGAGTCCGAGACCTGCTCCGACCTCTTCCAGCCGGTTCGATATCGCATCGAGATCGGCGTCGTCGGGAACGGAGACGATCAGCATCACCGCGAACTGGCCGTGAAGGATCGACATCTGCGAGTCGTCGACGTTGCCCTCGAAGTCGAGCAGCGCGCCGGTGACTCCGGCGACTATTCCGGGGCGGTCGCGTCCGACCGCGGTCACCGCGAGGTTCAAAACTTGGATCCGACCAGTTCGCTCGGCATCGTGCCCAGCGCCACCAGGCCCGGACCGGCGTGGCAGCCGAGCACGGTGGACATCTCGTCGAGGAACGTCCCTTCGCACTGGAAGACTTCGCGACAGTGGGCGGCCAGATCCCCGGCCAGCTCCGGAGCCTGTATGTGCTGGGCGGTCCAGGTCGTCTCGCCCTGGCGGGCGGTCTCGGTCGCCATGTCCTTGAGGCGCTGTATCGCCTTCGCCTGTGTGCGAACCTTCTCGACCGGCTTGACCGTCTCCTCGAGCGTGATGATCGGTTTGATCCGCAGAGCTGATCCGATCCAGGCCTGGGCACTTCCGATCCGTCCGCCCTTGCGCAGGTAGTCGAGGGTGTCGACCATGATCCAGGTGCCGAGATTCTCCCGGGCAGCCTCGGCACGGCCGGCAGCCTCCTCGGCTGAGGCGCCCGCCTGAATCGCGTTTGCTGCGGCGAGTACCGTCAGGGCGAGCCCGCCGGCCGTCGTCCGCGAGTCGACGACCCGGATCCGCTCGCCGCCCTTTCCTTCCTTTTCCAACTGGGTGGCCGCCTGTCTGGCCGATTCACACGTACCCGAGATCGCGGCAGAAAGGTGCAGCGAGACGATCTCCTTTCCCTGCTGGAGCAAGGGTTCGTAGACATCCACGAAGTCTCCGATCGAAGGCTGGGAGGTCGTGGTCAGTTCCGGACTCTCGATCACCGCCTTGTAGAAGGCCTTGTAGTCGGTGATCTCGTTCTCCGGCCGCTGCTCGCCGTTGAGGATCACGTAGAGGCTGACAACGCTGACATCGAGTCGCTCGCGGTCTTCGGCCGTCAGCGATGCGGTCGAGTCCGTGACGAGAGCGGTTTCAGTTTCTTGAGACACGTAACGGTTCTATCAGACCTGCCGACGGCTAATCTAGTGTGATGACCAGGACAGTGCTGTTCCGATGCCCTGCTCCGACCGACCGCCTCTGCCCCTGCGGCAAGGCCGCACGTTCGCTGAAGGAGGCCGGGGTCGAGTTCGAGAACAAGCGTGTCGCGGTGCGAAAGTCGAAACGCCCGGAGATCGTCGAGTTGACCGGGCAGCCGCGGGTTCCGGTACTGGTTCACGGCGACGAGGTGATCCACGATTCGAAGCGGATCGTCGAGTACGTTGAGGAAGAGTTCGGCAACCGCTAACCTTTGGTTATGTCCGAAGCAGACGAATCAGCAATCACCCTGACCGAAATTGCCGCCGAGAAGATCGCCGAGTTGATCGGAGATCCGGCCGAAGGGGAACAGCAGGCCCTCCGGGTCGCAGTCAGGGGAGGCGGGTGTTCCGGCTTCCAGTACGCGCTGGCTTTCGACACCAGGACGGAAGACGACCATGTGTTCGAGGACCGCGGCGTTTCGGTGATCGTCGACAAGGTCAGCATGCAGTTCGTCTTCGGCTCAGAGGTCGACTACGTCGAGGGACTGACCGGCGCCGGCTTCCAGGTGAACAACCCCAACGTCGTCGCCGCCTGTGGCTGCGGTTCGTCCTTCCAGGTGAAGGACGAAGAAGAGACTCCCGCGGCGGTCTAGCCGCTCAACTGCCTTCGATTTCCATCGGCAGGCTCTGGTACGGCTGGTCCTCGGCACCCTGGGCCTCTTCCGGCTCCTCGGGCGTTTTCGGCTGCTCGACCCCGAGGGTGGTTGCCAGCTCGCCGTTGGCGAACATTTCCTCGACGATGTCGCAGCCGCCGA
>JAUQWL010000213.1 GCA_030835185.1 Solirubrobacterales bacterium
CGGTATGGATACGCATTCGTGGGTTCTCTGGCTCGGAATTCTGGCGGTCGGGCTTCATGTGATGGAGGAATACGCCGAGGGCTGGCTCGTCTGGGCCAACCGGCAGGTCGGACCGCGATTCGGCATCTCCTTCAGTGCGAGGAACACGCAAAGGCCTGCCGCAACTGCGGAAACGGGGGGCGAGGGGACACGGGCGGATCCTATTGACTGGTCGGATTCCCGCGATCCTCTACGCTCAGTCGGTGAGCAGCACGAAAGAACGAACCCGCCGCTTCGGCTCACTCGACCATGTCGCGAAGGATCTGTTCGGCGTCGGGCGGGCCTCGCCGGCGCTCTGGCGTGTCTTCCGGGGTGGCATCTCTCCCGATCTGCGCGAGCGGATCATGGTCGGGGTCAGCCGGGCAAATGCCTGCGCGGGCTGCACCCGGGCTCACCAGCGGTGGGCCTTGCGGGCGGGCGTCACCGACGCCGAACTCAAGTCGGTCGGACTGGGAGACCTGGCCCGGCTGGATGACCGAAGCCGCGCCGCGGTCGTCTATGCGGTCGAGAGGTCTGGCGCAGCTTTTCCCGGCCCGGCCGGAGCGCCCTCCAGCGATCCCGAGGTCGCCGCGGCGATGGCCCGCAATTTCAGCCCGGAAGAGACCGGACAGGTCGACGCGATCGCCCGTCTCATCACTTTCGCCAACCTTTCGGTCGGCTCGGTCGAGGCCCTGCACGAGCGGCTCCGCGGCTGAGGCCCGCCGGTCGCAGCACGACTTCCGGATCACACCGCAGCCGGGTCGGTCTCGAGCCCCGGATCAGGATCGGCTACGGGCGGTCACTATGGTCACGGTATGGATACGCATTCGTGGGTTCTCTGGCTCGGAATTCTGGCGGTCGGGCTTCATGTGATGGAGGAATACGCCGAGGGCTGGCTCGTCTGGGCCAACCAGCAGGTCGGACCGCGATTCGGCATCTCCTTCACCCAGGCTGACTTCTTCTTCGCGGCTTTCCTGTTGATCTTCTACGCGCTGGCGGGCGCGGCGATCGGATGGTGGGCTCCTGCGGTCAGCCTCGCCGTGCCGGCGCTGTTCATCGTCAATGCCGTCTTCCTGCACATGGTGCCGAGTGCGCGCGGTGACCGGCTGACCCCGGGCACCCTCAGCGCCGTGTTCATCTACCTGCCGGTCGCAGCCTGGATGTTCTGGGCCGCCGCCGAAGACGGGGTGCTCAGCGTCGGCACCGTCGTGCTGGCCTTTGTGCTCGGCACCGCCCTCATGTACTACCCGCTGGCGGTCGCGATCCTCGCAAAGAAGGTCGGCTGGCATGAGGATCTCCGCAATTCGGCAGATGGACCGGACGGCGGCCAGTCGGCGGAACCCGGCGGACCGGCGATCGAAACCGATGAGTTCTCCGGCGAAGCCGGCGGACCGGAAGAAGAGACGGGCGATAGTTTCGTTGGGGGCAGTGAACCGGCGACCGAGGTCGATGACCAGGCGGGCGAGGCCCGGACGATCGTGATCGAACCCGATCCGTCGGACGAGGACACAGGGATCCTCGATCGCGACCCGGACGATCAGCCCCAGCCAAACCAGGAACCCCGGCAGTACTGAGCCGCGCGCAAGAACCCGTCAGAGCCGAACGCGAGAATCCGTCGCTCCGGTCATGCGGGCCGGTCGCCGGGACTTCGCCGAAAGGCACAGGGTCCGATCGGGCTGGACGTCCGGGAACGGGTCGGACCGCTCAGTCGTGCGGGTGGGCCATCTTGTGGTGGTCGAGGGCCTCTTTGAGGATTTCCTCCTCCACCTCGAGTTCGATCGCCACCTCCCGGAGCCCGCGACCGGAGGCGGCGGCCTCTTTGACGATCTCGGCAGCCCGGTCGTAGCCGATGAACGGGTTGAGCGCCGTGGCCGTGGCCAGGGTTGCCTCGGCGTGAGCCTCGTTATTGCCGTGATCGGCCTCGAGACCGGCGACGCACTTGGTGTCGAGCAGCCGCGAGGCAGAGGACAGCAGCCGGATCGAGTCGAGCAGGTTGCGGGCGATCAGCGGCACCCGCACGTTCAGCTCGAACTGGCCCTGGGAGCCGGCCATCGTAATCGCAGCATCGTTGCCGACGACCTGCGCGGCCACCTGGATCACCACCTCGGGGATGACCGGATTGACCTTGCCCGGCATGATCGAGGAGCCCTTCTGCAACTCGGGCAGTCGGAGCTCGGCTATGCCGGCCCGTGGGCCTGAGCCCATCAGGGCGAGATCATTGGCGATCTTGTTCAGCGATACCGCATAGACCTTGAGCGCCCCGGAAAGCTCAACCAGGGCGTCGCGGTTGGCCTGGGCCTCGAACCGGTCGTCAGGCGCAGCGATACCCAGGCCGCTCTGCTGGATCAGCAGATCACGGACGCCGGCCGCGAAGTCGGGGTGGGTGTTGAGGCCGGTGCCGGTGGCGGTCCCGCCGAGCGGGATCTGACCGACCCGTCCGAGCGTGCCGCTGACCCGGTCGATCCCAAGCCGGACCTGCGAGGCGTAACCGCCGAACTCCTGGCCCAGGGTGACCGGCACTGCGTCCATCAGGTGCGTACGGCCGGCCTTGACCACGGCGCTGAACTCGCTCGCCTTGGCCTCGAGCGCCGACGCGAGAGCATCCATAGCCGGCAGCAACCCGTTGGTCACCTGGTCGAGCGCGGCCAGGTGCACGGCCGAAGGGAAGACGTCGTTGGACGACTGCCCCATGTTGACGTGGTCGTTTCGATGGACACCCTCACCGGCGAGGGCAGCGATGACCTCGTTGGCGTTCATGTTCGAGGAGGTGCCGGACCCGGTCTGGAAGACGTCGACCGGAAACTGCTCGTCGTGCTCGCCGGCGCCGATCGCGTCGCCCGCCTCCGCGATCCGGTCGGCCAGCGACTGGTCCAGCAGGCCGAGCTTCGCGTTAGTCCGGGCGGCGTTGGCCTTGATCAGGCCGAGCCAGTGGATCACCGGCGCGGGAACGGTTTCGCCCGACACCGGGAAGTTGTCAATCGCCTTGGTGGTTTCGCCACCCCACAGCTGTTCGCTCACTGCTTTCCCACTTTCCGTCTATCCGGTTTTGCGGCCTGCTTCGAGACCTGCCTCGTAATGGATCCGGGTGCCTTCGCCGGCCCGCTCGAGCCGGTAGGTTGCCGCACTCGTGACCCGGTCGACCAGCGCCGTGTGGATGCCATCGCTCTGCTCGGCGGCCTTTTCCATGGCCCCGACCAGATAGCCGGCCCGGATCGCAGCGTTGATCGCCACCGGTCCGGACTTGCCCGCATCCTTGCCGAGCCGGGTCGCCGCCGCTACAGCGCCGCGCCCGAAGTTGATCATCTCGCCCTGCGGCTGATTGCCTACCAGGCAGTCACTGATCGGTACCCGGCCGTCGATCAGCACCGCATCGGGTGCCGTGACCAGCGCGGTTTCAATCTTGGCCGGGCCTTCGAGACAGGCGGTCGGCGTGGCCACGTCATCCTCGCCACAGGCGGCGAAAAGCAGCGGGGCGAGAAGGAACGGGATCAGCAGTGAGCGAGGCACGCGGACATCTTGACAGTCCCGCATTGCCGGGGTTTTCGTACACGGCCGTACGCCTATAGGCTCCCGGCCATGCCCACCGTCCGCGAAGCCACCTTTGATCTTTTCCGCAAGCACGGGATGACCAGGATGTTCGGTAATCCCGGGTCGACAGAGCTGCCGATGCTCCAGGACTTCCCCGACGACTTCGAGTACGTACTCGGGCTCCAGGAGGCGGTCGTGGTCGCAATGGCCGACGGTCACGCCCAGGTGACGGGCAGGCCGGCGCTGGTCAACCTCCACACCGCCCCCGGACTCGGCAACGCGGTCGGCGCGCTGTTCAACGCCCAGGCCAACCACTCACCTGTGGTGGTGACCGTGGGCCAGCAGGTGCGCGCCCAGATGACCCTGCAGGCCAACCTGACCAACCGCGACGCAATCCGGGTCCCGGACCCTTACGTCAAGTACTCCTACGAGCCGCCGCGGGCCGAGGACGTGCCACTGGCGATCGCCCACGCGATCCACCTTGCCTCGCTGCCCCCGCGCGGCCCGGTCATGGTCTCGCTGCCGATGGATGACTGGGACGTCGAAGTCGACGCATCCGACATCGCCCACATCCTCAACCGGGAGGTCGGCGGGCGTGCCACCGCGGACCCGGCTTCGGTCGAGCGCCTTGCCGAAAGGATCAAGGCTGCGAAGAACCCGATCGCTGTGGCCGGACCCGACATCGACGCGGCCGGCGCCTGGGACGAGATGATCGCGCTCTCCGAAGACCAGAACCTCGGAGTCTGGGCCTGCCCGGCTCCTGGCGGCGGCCGGATCGGCTTCCCCGAGAGCCACCCGCACTGGCGCGGCGTGCTGCCGCCGGCGATCGGCATGGTCACGCCGACGCTCGAAGGCCACGACCTGATCGTCGTCGTCGGCATGTCGGTCTTTCCGTACTACCCGTACCTGCCCGGACCGCTTCTGCCCGATGGCGCAGAGCTCGTCCAGATCACCTCCGACCCCGATGAAGCCGCGCGCGCACCGATGGGCGATGCGATCGTCGCCGACGTCAGACTCACCCTCGCCGCCCTGCTCGAGCAGCTCGACGGCACCGACCGCGAGCCGCCGCCGGCCTGGCCCGGACCGAGCCGGATGGAGGACAGCGACCCGCTCAGCGGCTCGGTGGTCCACTCGATCCTCAAGGAAAACCTGCCAGACGACGCGATCGTCGTGCTCGAGTCACCGTCGAGCACCCTCGCGCTCAGAAACCAGCTGCGGATCTCAAGGCCGAACAGCTACTTCCTGGGTGCCGGCGGCGGCCTCGGCTTCGGACTCGGCTCATCGGTCGGCATCCAGATCGCCGAGCCGGACCGGCCGGTCGTCTGCGTGCTCGGCGAAGGATCGGCCCAGTATGCGGTGACCGCCCTCTGGACTGCTGCCGCGTACAACGTTCCGGTGACCTTCCTCGTGCTGCGTAACGAGGAGTACGCGATCCTCAAGTGGTTCGCCGAGGTCGAAGAGGTCACCGGCTCTCCCGGCCTCGACCTGCCGGCGCTGGAGACAGCGAAGATCGCCTCCGGCTACGGCGTCGAGAGCGTCATGGCGCGCACTGCCGAAGAGGTCGGGTCCGCGCTTGCCGAGGCGATCGCCGATCCGAAGCCACGGCTGGTCGAGGTCCCGATCCAGGCCGGAATCTCGCTCTTCTAGAAAGCCATCAGGAGATACAGATGCCACTGCTCGAGCCCGACGTCCTGCAAATCGCACCGGAGCCGGGCGAGCCGGCACCGGACCGGGCGCCGAACTGGGTCGCGCAGGGCACGCCGGAACCGCTTCGCTCCCAGCTGATCGACCTGCTCGGCGAGGATCGCGTGATGAGCCGGGCTACCGACATCATCCGATACGCCTCTGACGCGAGCCCGTACCGGATGCTGCCGAAGGCCGTGATCATGGCCCGCTCCGACGAGGACATCGGCAAGGTGATCGCTTTCGGCCGCGAGCATGGAATCGGCGTCACCTTCCGGTCCGGTGGCTCGAGCCTGAACGGCCAGAGCCAGAGCGAAGGCATCCTGGTCGATGTGCGCCGTCACTTCGGTGGCATCAAGGTGCTCGATGAAGGGCGTGCGGTATCGGTCGCCCCCGGCGCGATGCTCGGCGATGTAAACCGCGTGCTCGCCCCCTACGGCCACAAGCTCGGCCCCGATCCGGCCTCGGTGGAGATCGCAACGATCGGCGGTGTGGTCGCCAACAACTCGGGCGGCATGAAGTGCGGCACGAAGTTCGATTCATACTCGACGGTCACGGCGATGAGGTTCATCCTGCCTTCCGGCACCGTGGTCGACTCGGGCGCGCCCGACGCCGAGGCCGATTTCGCCGAGGCCGAGCCGGAGCTGGCCGCCGGCCTGCTGAAGATCCGTGAGGAGATCCTCGCCGACGAGGAGCTCACCGCGAAAATCCGTCGCAAGTTCGAGATCAAGAACACCACCGGCTACCGGCTCTGTGCCTTTCTCGACGCCGAAACTCCGGTCGAGATCTACCGCCGGCTGATGGTCGGCTCCGAAGGCACGCTCGGCTTCATCTCGCGGGTGACGTTCGACACCGTGCCCGTACCGGAGAAGACGACGCTCGCCTGGATCCACTTTCCCGACATCCCCAGCGCGATCGACCCGGTGCCCGATCTGACCGCCGCCGGCGCCACAGCGGTCGAGGTGATGGTCGCCCCGGCCCTGATCGTCGCCTCGTACAACATGCCCGGAGCGCCCGACCACTGGAAAGAGCTCGACCCGGACTCGGCCGCGCTGCTGGTCGAGTTCGGCGGTGACGACGACGAGGCGCTCGACAGGTACGAGAAGAAGACGATGGAGGTGCTCGACGGCCGCGAGTTGATCCGCGAAGTCGAGTTCAGCCGCGATGCAGACGTGATCGAGATCAACTGGCGGGTCCGCGAAGGGCTTTACGGCCTGGTCGGCAAGATGCGCATCCCCGGTACGACACTCATTCCCGAGGACATCTGCGTAACGCCGGCCCGCATCGCCGAAGGTGCCGAGGACCTGCGCTCCCTGCTGGCCGAGCACGGCTTCCTCAACGGCGTCGCCGGACATGCGTCGGCGGGCAACCTCCACTTCATGCTGACTCCCGACTTCAGCAAGCCCGAGGACGTCGGGCGCTACGAGGCCTTCATGGGCGAGCTGGTCGAGCTGATCTGCCACAAGTACGAAGGCTCGTTGAAGGCCGAGCACGGTACGGGGGTGAACATGGCGCCCTACGTCGAGCTCGAATGGGGCGAAAAGGCGACCGCGATGATGTGGCGGGTCAAGGAACTGGCCGACCCTGAAGGCGCGCTCAATCCCGGCGTCGTGCTGAACCGCGATCCCGGCTGCCACCTTCAGAACCTGATGACCACACCGCCGATCGAGGAGGTGGCGACCGCCTGCATGGAGTGCGGCTTCTGCGAGCCGGTCTGCCCGAGCCGCAACCTGAGCACTACGCCGCGCCAGCGCATCGTGCTGCGGCGCGAGATGGTCCGCCAGGGCGGCGATACTCCGGTCCGCCGGGCGCTGATCGAGGAGTTCGAGTACGACGGGATCGAAACCTGTGCCAACGACGGCTCCTGCGAGCTCGTCTGTCCGGTCGGCATCGATACCGGCGACCTGATGAAGGAGTTCCGCCAGGCACAGAAGAGCCCACGAGCACAGAAAACCGCGCTCCGGGTCGCCGGGAACTGGGACAAGGTCGAGCGCCTCGCCCGCGGGGGCCTGAAATTCGGCGGTGCGATGGACAGGGTGATCGGCGAGGGCGGCATGCGCGGCCTGACCGGTGCCGCCCGCAGGGTGTTGAGCAAAGACCTGATGCCTGACTGGGCCGGGCACATGCCCGACTCGGCACCGGCAAGGCTGCCCGAGACCGCGCCGGTCGGTGCCACAGCCGTCTACATGCCCGCCTGCATCAACCGCATGTTCGGGCGCTCGACGACGGGAAAAAACGGTGACGGCGGCGAATTGAGCCTGCCCGAGGCGCTGGTCGCGGTCTCGGCCCGGGCCGGCAGCCCGGTCTGGATCCCCCACGACGTCGCCGGCTCCTGCTGCTCGGTCCCGTTCAGCTCGAAGGGCTACTCCGACGCCCACGCCTTCAAGGCCAACGAGACGGTCGAGCGGCTCTGGCGCTGGACCGGCGGCGGAGCGTTGCCCGTGGTCATCGACGCAACCTCCTGCAGCTACGGCCTCAGCGACTTCGAGGACGGCGTGCTCAGCGGGGACAACCAGGCTCGTCACGGCGAGATCGAGATCATCGACTCGATCAGCTGGGCCGAGCGGCTCCTGGAGAACCTCGAGGTCACGAAGAAGACCGGATCGGTCACCGTCCACCCGACCTGCTCCGGCAACCACATGGGTCTGAACAGGACACTCGCCCGGGTTGCCGGCAAGCTGTCCGACAACGTGGTCGTCCCGGTCAACTCAACCTGCTGCGGCTTCGCCGGGGACCGGGGAATGCTCCACCCGGAGCTGACCGCGAGCGCCACCGAAGCCGAAGCAGCCGAGGTCAGGGCCAACCCGACCATGCGCCACGTCTCCTCCAACCGAACCTGCGAAGTCGGCCTCGAACGGGCCACCGGTGAGCCCTACGAATCGATCATCTACCTGCTCGAAGAAGCAACGCGCTGAGCCCCACCGGGGCTAAACCGGGAGGGTGCCCATGCCGACCGACCGTGCGGCAGCGCTGAGCTCACGGTCCCAGCTGACCATCAAGATCGTTTCGGCCTTCAAGGCCGCAGCGGAAGCGAGATGAACCGCGTCGTAGCCACGAAGGCCAAACTCGACGGCGAGCAGGCCGGCGCTCTCCACCAAACCGCGGTCCACACCGATCAGCGCAGTCTCCGCGAGAAGCTTTGCCAGGTCGGCCAGCGCAAGCTCCAGATCACTGTCGCCGATCCGGCCGGCACCGCGTGCTCTTGCAAGGGCCGCCTGACCTTCGGTTACCGAGAGGATGCTCGTCGAGACCGTGGCTGCCGGCGACTGCCAGATTTCAACGGCGAGATCCGACTCGGGTTCGGCGACGACCAGCTTGACGAAGGCGGACGTGTCGAAGTAGAGGTTCAGTTTCGCTGCTCGGATACCAGGTCGGATACCGAGGCGGTGGCCTTGATCCTCGGCTGGTGGGCCGACCGCCGCCCGTCCGGAAGGGTGATGATTCCGCGTCGTTTCAAATCCTCGAACGGATCGACCGCATCTGTGGCGCTCAGACGGGCGATCCGTTTGCCTCGCCGGGTGACGATCACATCGGTGCCTTCTTCGACCCGCTGCAGGTAT
>JAUQWL010000214.1 GCA_030835185.1 Solirubrobacterales bacterium
CTATAAAATACCTAAATTATTAATGAGTTTGAAGTCAAAAAACGGTAAACATTCGGGATAAAACACAGGAACGGCGGCATCCATCAGCACCGCAGAAATCACAACCGGAATCTCAGCCAAAAACGCTGATCGTCCCGGAAAACAGGAACCCTTCCTGGGGCACGATCCCCATCTGCCGGCGCAGTGGACGCTGGCGGTAGGTGGGGAGGGGCCTGCCGTCGATCAGGACCTGGCCGAGCTGTGGATCGTGGAAGCGGGTCACGAGCTTGGCGAGGGTCGACTTGCCGGCTCCGGTACTGCCCACGAGGGCGACGGTCTCGCCCGCAGCCACCTTCAGATCGATGCCGGCGACCGCCCGGCGATCCTCGCCTCCGACGCTTTCCGAGCCGCGGGCTTCGGCGTCGTAGCTGAACGAGACGTCCCTGAAGGCGATCTCCCCTTCGAGCCGGCCGGGGTCGATCGCGTCGGGGCGGTCGACGATCTCGGCTTCGATGTCGAGCAGACCGAAGATCTTGTCCAGGGCCGCCATACCCTGCTGGTAGGTGGAGTAGAGCTGGGCCAGCTGCTGCACCGGATCGAAGAACAGCTGGAGGTAGCCGATGAATGCCACGACGACGCCGATCATGATGTTGCCGTTGATCGCCTGATAGCCGCCGAAGAGCAGAATCGCCGCCGTGCCCAGTGCGGTCAACAGCTCTGTCGCGGGGAAGTAGGCGGCGTTCAGGTAGACCGTCTTCATGTTCACTTCGCGGTTGGCCTCGTTGAGCACGTTCATACGAGCGATGTGGCGTTCTTCCTGACCGAAGCTCCTGACCACCCGCACCCCGCTGAGCGTTTCCTGGAGGTAGGAGGTGATCGCCGCGATGCGCTCACGGGTCTGCCGGAAGACCCCGCCGGAGAAGGTTCGGAAGACGATGCTGGTGATCAGCAGCAGCGGCAGGACGGAGAAGGTGATCAGGGCCAGTCTCCAGTCGAGCAGCAGCATGATGACGACGACTCCGACGAGCGTGAGCACGTTCGAGAAAAGGGTGACTATGCCCTGGCTGATCAGCTGGTTCAGGGCTTCGATGTCATTGGTCATGCGGGAGATCAGCGAGCCCGGGCTGTTGCGGGTGAAGAATCCGACCGACATCTTCTGGATGTGCTTGAAGACCTCTTCCCTCAGATCCTGCAGCACCCGGATGCCCACCCATCCGACCATGTAGGTCTGCAGGTAGCTGGTCAGGGCGTAGATGACTGTGACCACCAGGAAGGCCCCTACGATCCGGGTCAGCGCGCCCGTATCGCCTGCGATGATGCCGACGTCGATCACCTGGCCGGCGAGGTAGGGGGGAGCCAGGGACGCGGCGCTCGCCGCGATCACCGTCACGGTCATCAGCGCCAGGCGCCCCCGGTACGGTTTCAGCAGGCTCAGGACCCAGCGGACCTTGCGGACCCGGCCGCGTTCGCCGCGCAGCCGCTCGAAGCGCCTTGGCACCGGACCGGCCGGGCCCGGCTCCACGGTGGCACCGTCAGCACCGGCACCGGATGCTTTCGCGGGTCCGGCGTTCACGAAAACACCTCGATCCCTTCATCGATGAAGATCTGCTCCGGTTCTTCGGCGGTTATCAACTGGCGGTAGGTCTGCGAGCGCTCGAGCAGGTCCGCGTGGCTGCCCGTATCGCTGATCCGTCCGTCTTCCATCAGCACGATCCGGTCGGCGAGTGAGATTGTCGAAAGGCGGTGACCGATCACAAACGTGGTCCTGCCGAGCATCGCCTGGTCGAGCCCGGCGCGGATCCTGCGCTCGGTGGTCGCGTCCAGCGACGAGGTCGCGTCGTCCAGAATCAATACCCGGGGGTCGGCCAGGATGGCTCTCGCGATCGCGATCCGCTGCCGCTGGCCACCCGAGAGCGTCAGGCCGCGCTCTCCGACCACGGTGTCGTAGCCGTCCGGCAGATCGACGATGAAGTCATGAGCCTGGGCCAGTCTGGCCGCCCGCTCCACCTCTTCGGCGGATGCGTCAACCCGGGCGTAGGCGATGTTGGCCGCCACACTGTCGCCGAACAGGAAGCTGTCTTCCGATACGTACGCCGTCTCGCCTCTCAGCGAGCCGATCTCGATGGTCTTCAGGTCGGCCCCGTCGATCGAGATCCGTCCATCCGTCGGGTCGTACAGCCGGGCGATCAACGCCACCAGGCTGGTCTTGCCCGAGCCCGACGGGCCGACCAGGGCGATCCTCGAGCCACCGTCGACGTCCAGGTCGATGTCGCGGAGTACCGGCGGGGTGTCGGGCGAGTAGCGGAGCGAGACGCCTTCAAGAGCTACGTGACCGTCGCCCTCCGGCAAGGCGGGGGCGCCCTTCGGGGAAGTGATTTCCGGCTCGCGATCGAGGATCTCGAACAGTCGGTTGCCGGCGGCGATCGCCCGCTGTCCCATGCCGAGGGCCATACCCACCATGCGCATCGGTGACCCGAGGATGATCATGTAGGTGTAGAAGGCGGTGAAGTCGCCGATGTCGAGGTTGCCGTTGATCACCGCCGTGCCTCCGACCAGCAGCACGGCGGCGGTCCCGAACTGCGGCAACACACCGATCAGGGGTGAGAAGAAAGCCTGGATACGGGTGGACTTGATGCTCTGGTCGAAGAGCCTCGTGACCGAGCCCTGGAACCGCTCGAGCTGGTTGTTCTCCTGGGCGAAGGCCTTGACGACGCGGATGCCGGTTACGTTCTCTTCGGCCTCGGCGGTCAACTCGGCCATGCGCTGCTGGACTTCCTGCATCGCCGGGCGTGACTGTCGGGTGAACCTGACCGCGGTGAGGATGACCAGCGGCGTCGGAGCCAGGGCGATCACGGCCAGCCACGGGTTCATCGCAAACATGACCGCGCCGGCAAAGAGCACGGTCAGAAGGCTCTGCGAAAAGAAGATGAGCCCGTAGCCGAGGAAGAAACGGATCGCCTGCAGGTCGACGGTGGCCCTCGACATCAGTTGACCCGTCTGCTGGCTGTCGAAAAACCCCAGTTCGAGGCGCTGCAGGTGGTTGTAGAGCGTCTGGCGCAGGTCGAACTCGACCGCCAGTGAGACCCTGCCGGCGACGATGCGCCGCACCATGGTCAGTCCGAGCCTTAGGATGGCCGCCCCCATGATGAATCCAACCAGCGGCAGAAGCGCGTCCCGGTCACCCGACTCGATCGAATTCACGGCCTGGCCGATCAGCCATGGGATCAGCACGGTCATGCCCATGGCCGCCCAGGCGAAGACAAGCGATCCCCAGAGCGCAGGCCGGTGTGGCCGAAGGAACCCGAGCAGTCTGCGGAATGTGCCCATCCCCATGACTATACAAAATGAAGTAACGGGACTTTGTTAGCCGAGGCTGTCGAATTCCTGGTCTGTCCTCACTGTGGAGGGGAGCTTCGCCAGAACGGTGCTTCGCTGATCTGCAGTCGCGGTCACGCCTCGAACATCGCCCGGCAGGGCTACGTCAGCCTGCTCGGAAGGCACTCGGGCACCCACACGGCCGACTCTGCCGCGATGATCGCCGCGCGTGAGCGTGTCCTGGGGGGCGATATCTTCGATCCGGTCGCCGCAGCGATCGGCGTGGCGGTCGCCGAACCGGGACTCGCCGCTGTCAAGGGTGCCGTGGTCGATCTGGGTTCGGGCCCCGGTTACTATCTGGTGCGCGCTCTGGAGGCAGCGCCGGATCGGATCGGCGTCGCCGTCGACAGTTCCAAGTACGCTGCCCGTCGCGCCGCACGAGCCCATCCCAGGGCCGGGGCCGTGGTCGCCGACATCTGGGACGGGATACCGGTCCGGTCCGGCACCGCGGCTGTGGTCCTGAACGTTTTCGCGCCGCGAAACGGAGAGGAGATCGAACGCATCCTCGCCCCCGGCGGGCGGTTGCTCACGGTCACGCCCGGGCCCGATCATCTCAAGGAACTGCTCGAGCCGCTGTCGTTGATCTCGGTCGACTCCGACAAGGAGGGGCGGTTGCGGGAAACGCTCGCCCCCCTCGGCGAGGATCGAGAGACAGTTCCGATCGAGTGGACCTCGGACCTGGGGCGCGGCGAGGTCGGCGACCTGGTCGCGATGGGTCCGAACGCGGGACGGCTCGACGAAGCCGACCTCGGAGCAGCCCTCGATGCGCTCGAGTACCCCGTAGCGGTGACGTTCTCTGTAAACCTCTTGCAGGTGACGAAACCGGAAACC
>JAUQWL010000025.1 GCA_030835185.1 Solirubrobacterales bacterium
CCGCGTGAATCTCGCCCCGATCTACGAAGTAGCGCGGAAGCGCACCCCCAGGGCGTGCTTTTCTTCTCCACTTGAGCCGATGCGTCCGAGACCGAAGCACTCCTGTTCCGACTGCGCGGAGCTGGGTATGAGTCTGGAGATGATTGAAATCTCCGAGCGTACCGCGGTCGGTGCTAGGTTGTACCTGAGGCTCGAACCCGTTCGTTAGCCGCTTCATAAATTGACCCAACATCATCGGTACGGGAGCCGACTTCTCCGAGTCCCCCGCGGGATGGGAGATAGGCACCCACCTTTATTAAAGGGATCAATGCCGGAGGCGGAGACGGCGGGTTGGAGCCTCTTCTTTGTCGATCGACTGAACTGGGGCGAGTTTTGAATACATATCCTGACCTGGTGCGAGAAGGCGAATCCGGGGAGGACGGACAGGTTCTGCTCGACCTCGACGGGAGCCGGGCCACGATCACGATCAACGACCCCGGGCGCCTGAACGCACTCAGCCCCGCGGTGATGGTTCAGCTGGTTGCCTCGGTCGACCGGGTCGCTCGCGAGCCAGAAGTGCGGACGGTTGTGCTTACCGGCACCGATCCGGCCTTTTCGGCCGGCGGAGACCTCAGGATGATCTCCAGCGGTTCGGCTTCGATCCGCGACCACGATCAGCCTGCCGACACCAGTGACTCCTGGCGCTGGATACGGCATCAGTTCGGCGGGGTGGTCCGCCGGATCGTCGGTTCCGAGAAATGCTTCGTTGCGGCGATCAACGGTCCCGCAGCCGGGGTCGGCCTCGCTTTCGCGTTGTCCTGCGACGTGCTGCTGATGTCTGAGCGGGCGGTGCTGGTTCCTGCCTTCGGACGTCTTGGCCTGGTCCCTGAGGTAGGGACAAGCTGGTTTCTGACCAGACGACTGGGTTATCAGGCTTCGATCGCCCTCTACGTGAGGGGCCGGCATATCGAGGCTCAGGATGCGCTGCGACTCGGTCTGGTTCAGGAAGTCCATCCGCACGAGGAGCTGCTCCCCGCGGCGAATCGCTGGTGCGAGGACGTCGAGAACCTTCCGGCTCATTCCTTTCCGATGAGCAAGTCGGTCCTGCGGGAGGCCGCCGATGCTACCTGGCAAGGGTCACTGGCGATCGAGGAGTTTGCCGAAGCAAACTGCTTCTCGACAGAGTCACTCAGCCGCTCGGCGGATCAGCTTCGGGGCCACGGCGGACCGGACGTCAACTGAGGCGCACCGGGCCGCCCGCGGCTCGAGCCGCCCGACCGGCCGGAGATCAGGCAGGGACGGCGGTGGTGCCGAAATCAAACCCGACGCCGGTCAGCTTCTCCGACTCGTTCCAGAGGCGCTCGGCGATTTCGTGGTTGTGGGCGACCTTCCGTGGAGCGACGATTGTCGGTGAGCCGCGGTGTTCGCCGATGCCGTCGGGGCCGATGTAGCTGCCTCCGGCGAGGTCGGGCACGGTCGCTGCGTAGAGCGTTGGAAGGGCGCCATGATCGGCGTCCTGGGCGAAGACGATGTGGGAGAACTTCAGGATCGGAGTGGTGAGCAGGTTGACGACGCCGTTACCGGTGCCGGTTCCGGCCGAGCCGAGGTTGGTCGAAGACAGACCGGGATGGGCGACCATGCTCTTCATGTCCAGGCCGGCCTCGTCGATCCGCTTCTGCAGGTCGAGCCCGAAGATCAGGTTGGCCAGCTTCGACTGGCCGTAGGCGCTCCATCGCCGGTAGCCGTTTGTGGATTGGAGATCTTCGAAGTCGATCTTGCCCATCTTGTGGGCGTTCGAGCTGACGGTGACCACGCGCGATCCCCGCTTCTTCTTCAGCTGATCGAACAGCAGGCCGGTCAGGGCGAAGTGACCGAGGTGGTTGGTGCCGAGCTGGAGTTCGAAGCCGTCGGCCGTCTCCCTGCGCGGCGGCGCCATCACGCCGGCGTTGTTGACCAGCAGGTCGATGCCGCCGGGGAAAGCCGCGACCACGTCGGTGGCAAGACCGCGGACCGAGCCGAGGTCGGCGAGGTCGAGCTCACGAACGTGGAGAGCGGCGCTGTCGCCGGCGTCTCCGAGCTGCTCCCGCATCTGCTCGACAGCGGTGTCGCCCTTCGCGATGTCCCGGCAGGCGACGACGACGGTGGCGCCGTGGCCGGCAAGCTCGCGTGCGGCGACCAGGCCGATGCCGCTGTTGGCTCCGGTGACGACGGCGACGCGGCCGCTCTGATCGACGATGCCCTCTGTACTCCAGCCCTTGCCCATCGTCCGAGGCTACCTCTTTACCCTGTGGGGGTGAGTCTGTTGCTCGAGCAATACCTGGCTGACGGTTCCCGCTGTGGGCCGGCGCCCGACGGATCGTTCACCGGCGCTGCCGGTGGTTTCGCCTGCGGTGACCTGGCCCGGATCTCCCTGCTTCCGGCCGACGGGCGGATCGAAGCGGTCACATTCGACGCCGAGGGCTGTGCGGCGACCCGCGCCGCCTGTGCCTGCGTGGCTGAGATGGTCGAAGGTGCGAGCATTCTCGATGCGGCGAAGTTCTCGACCGATGACGTGGACCGGGAACTGGGCGGGCTGGCCTTCTCCGCCCGCCACGCCGCGGTGCTGGCCGCCGACGCGCTGGCAAGGGCCCTTTCGGCGATCGCTTCGAGCGGGTTGTCGCTGGCGGATCCGGACGAAACCCGCGTGCTGGTTGCGGTGTCCGGAGGAGTGGACAGCGCTGTCGCGGCGCTTCGCGAGCGCGAGCGCGGAGCGGAGGTCGTCACGGTCACGGTCAAGTTGTGGGCCGATCCTGACACCGACGGGACCAAGGCATGCTGCTCGCCCGAGGCGGTGCTCGGCGCGAGGGCGCTGGCCCACTCACTCGACCTGCCCCACTTCACGCTCGACCTCGAGGATCGCTTCCGTTCGACCGTGGTCGAGGGCTTTTTGACCGGATACACCGAGGGTCGCACGCCCAACCCGTGCGTGCTCTGCAACGGCGAGGTCCGGATCGAGGCGATGGTCGATCTGGCCGACCGGCTCGGAGCCGGCCATCTGGTGACCGGCCACTATGCGCGTATCGCCGAGGACGAAGATGGCGCGCTGCTGGCCGCAGGGGCCGATGCGAACAAGGACCAGAGCTACATGCTGGCGGCGTTGCCGCCCGAGGTGATCGCTCGCCTCCGATTTCCGCTTGCCGGCATCAGCAAGCCCGAGGTGCGCGAGATCGCGGCCCGGCACGGACTTGAGGTCGCGAAGAAGCCCGAGAGCCAGGACCTCTGCTTCCTGGCCGGACAGGACAAACGTGACTTCCTGCGCCGGCACGGCGGTCTGGTCGAGCGGCCCGGTGCGGTACTCGACAGCGCCGGCCGGGAGCTCGGCCGCCACGGCGGCCACCACAACTTCACGGTCGGCCAGCGGCGCGGCCTCGGGGTCGCGGCGGGCATACCGCTTTACGTGACTTCTACCGACGCGCGCACCAACTCGGTCACAGTCGGTCCGGCCGCCGAGCTTGCGGCCGATCGGGTTGAGATCCGCGACGCCGTGCTCCACCGGGACGGGGACAGGGTGGACCGGGTCCGGCTGCGCTACCGCTCTCCGGCCGTCCGGGCCCGGGTCGTCGCCGGGGCCGGACGCCACGAGTCGCTGGAGATCGATCTCGACGAGCCGTTCGAGGGTCCGGCTCCCGGTCAGGCGGCGGTCCTGATGAGTGGCGACACCGTGGTCGGCCACGGCACGATCAAATAGGCTCCGCCGTCCATGAAGTCGGCCGAAATACGCGAGACATTCCTTAACTTCTTCGAGGAGCGCGGACACCGGCGTATGCCTTCGGCCTCGTTGATCCCGCCCCCCGATGACGCCTCGACCCTGCTCACGGTCGCCGGCATGCAGCCGTTCAAGGCTTACTTCCTCGGGCGCGAAACACCACCCGCCAGTCGACTGACCTCGTCCCAGACCTGCTTCCGCACTCCCGACATCGAGGAGGTCGGCAAGACGCTCCGCCACCTCACTTTCTTCGAGATGCTCGGCAACTTCAGTTTCGGCGATTACTTCAAGGAAGAGGCGGTGCCGTTCGGCTGGGAGCTGTCGGTGGGCGGCTTCGGCATAGATCCCGAGCGGATCTGGGTGACGGTCTTCGGCGGCGACGATGACCTCGGACTGGGACCTGACGAAGAGGTGATCTCGATCTGGAAGTCGGTAGGCGTCGCTGAAGAGCGAATAGTCCGCCTGCCGCGCTCGGAGAACTTCTGGCAGGCCGGAGCGACCGGCCCCTGTGGACCCTGCTCGGAGATGTATCTCGACCGCGGACTCGACTTCGGTGGCGAAGACGATCGGCCCGGCGACGACACCGAACGCTTTCTCGAGTACTGGAACCACGTCTTCATGACGTATGACCTCGCCGAAGACGGTTCGCTGACGCCACTTCCGTCGAGGAACATCGACACCGGCATGGGCCTCGAGCGCATGTCGGCGATGCTCCAGGGAGTGCCGTCGGTCTACCAGACCGACCTGTTCACCCCGTTGATCGAGCTGGCCGAAGAGATGAGCGGCGTCAAGTACGACTCGACCCGGGAGGCGACCCGCGCGATGCGAATCATCGCCGACCACTCCCGCGGGATGAGCTTCCTGATCGCGGCAGGCGTCGTCCCTTCCAACGAGGACCGTGGATACGTGCTGCGGCGGATCATGCGTCGTGCGATCCAGCAGGGACGCAACCTCGGTTTCCAGGGTGAGTGGCTCTCCCGTTTCACCGACCGGACGATCGAGATGATGGGCGCCGCCCACCCGAGGGTGGCCGAGGAGCGCGAGCAGATCGACCGCTGGGTGAGGGCCGAAGAGGACAGCTTCGGCCGAACTCTCGAGCGTGGCATGGTTCTTCTCGAGCAGATCGTGGAGAGGGCGCTCGCCGGGAACAGCGCCTGGGTCAGCGCCGACGACGCCTTCCAGCTCCATGACACTTACGGCTTCCCGTACGACCTGACTCGTGAGATCGTCTCCCAGCGCGGGCTCGAGGTTGACGACCAGGGCTTCGAGGAGCTGATGGAAGAGCAGCGCCGCCGGGCCCGGAGCGGTGTCTCGGACGGAAGTCGCGGCCGCGACCATGAGCGGGTGCTCGAGTTCGCCGGCAGCGGTCCACCGAGCGAGTTCATCGGCTACGACTACCTCAGGGCGGAAACCGGGGTGAGCGCGCTCGAGGTAGCCGACGGACGCGCCCTGATCAAGCTTGACCAGAGCCCGTTCTACGCCGAAGGCGGCGGACAGGTTGCCGACTCCGGTCGGATCGCATGGCCGGGGGGTGAGGCGGCAGTGACCGACGTGGTCAGGGTCGGCGACGACCAGGTCGTCGAAGTCGGTATGCAGGGGGATGGAGACGCCGTGCCGGAGATCGGCACCACCGTGGAGGTCGAGGTTGATCGCAGGGCCCGCTTCCGCACGATGGCCAACCACACCGCGACCCATCTGCTTCATGCCGCACTGCGCGAGCGTCTCGGTGGTCACGTCCACCAGGCGGGCTCCTCGGTGCGGCCGGACAAGCTCAGATTCGACTTCAACCACGGCGAGGCCCTCTCGAAGGAGGACATCGCCTGGGTTGAGGACCGGGTCAACGGCTGGATCAAGGACGCCGAACCGGTCCGCTGGATCAACATGGAGAAGGCCGAGGCCGAGAAGCTCGGCGCGATGGCTCTTTTCGGGGAGAAGTACGGCGACTGGGTCCGGGTGGTCGAGGTCGAGTCGGTGTCGCGGGAACTCTGCGGCGGCACTCACGTTTCCAATACGGCCGGGATCGGGATTTTCAGGATCATCGGTGAGAGCTCCAGCTCCGCAAACGTGCGCCGGATCGAGGCGATCACCGGACCTGACGCGATCGACTGGTATCGCGAGCGTGCGGTTGAACTGGAAGCGGTCGGGGAGATGCTCGGCGACGTGCGTGACCCGGTCGGGGCGGCCAGTCGCGCGGCCGAGAAGATCGAACAGGCCGACAGGGGAGCCAGACAGGAGGAACGGAAGAGGTTGGGGAGTCTGGCCGGTGAACTGGCTGCGGCGGTCCAGCCGATCGGACCGGTGGACGCGGTCATCGCCGAGGTTCCGGTTTCCAACCCGAAGCAGATCCTGCAGATGGCCAAAGCCGTCCAGGGCGAGCGTCCGGGCGCCGGGGTCATCCTGGCCGGCGCCGACAGGGAGGCGGGCAAGGTCGGCGTCGTGGCGCTCTTTTCCCCTGCGGACTCCCGGGACAAGGTTTCGGCCGCGGACCTGATTCGCGAAATCGCCCCCATCGTCGGTGGCGGCGGTGGCGGCAGCGACGAGATGGCGCAGGCCGGTGGGAAGGACCCCGATCGGCTGGAAGAGGCGATGGTCGCTGCCAGGGCCTGGCTGGAAGGGCGCTGAGAGTGCGTGTTCTCGCGCTCGACTACGGCAGCGCAAGGATCGGATGTGCGGTATCCGACGCCACTGGAACGCTGGCGACTCCGATTGCCGCGATCGAGCCGCCCGACATCGACCGGATCGCCGGCCTGGTCGACGAACGCGAAGTCGAGCGGGTAGTGGTCGGAATGCCGGTTTCACTCTCAGGTGGAGAAGGCCCGCAAGCGGGGTTGACCAGGGAGTTCTGCGGGCAGCTCGCTGCCGCGATCGAGGTCCCCGTGGAAACCTGGGATGAGCGCTTCACCACGAGGATGGCGGCCCGGACCCGGCGCGCTACGGGAGCCGGATCGGCAGAAGACTCGATCGCTGCCGCCCATCTCCTGGAGACCTACCTGGCCGCGCTCCAGAGCCGCGCCACACGCCTGAACGGCGCCGAATCCCGTGATGCGGGAATTCCGGAGGACGAGACGGGTCGATGAGCGAACGCTGGTTCGAGGACATGCCCGAATACGACCCCGACGATCCGGCTGCGGTCGAGCGCGAACTGCGAAGGCAGGAACGGCTGGCCCGTCGCAAACGTGGCGGGTCATCGGACAGCCACGCCCCGGAACCGGCCGGCGCCGGCCGGCATCCGGGCCCGGGGCCCGATGACGGCAGTGTGCTCGGCTCCGACTCGGGAGCGGG